>NZ_JBEXYK010000014.1:0-165286 GCF_040630865.1 Nonomuraea sp. NPDC005730 | reverse complement strand
CGGCATGGCAACCCGCTACGACAAACTCGCAGTCCGCTACGAAGCCGTCATCGTCATCGCCGCGATCAACCAGTGGCTCAACGCCTTATGAAACAAGACCTAGCCGGCGCGGCGTAACCCAACTCACCCCGTCCGGCCGGCTCGACGGGCACGCCGGACAGGCCGGCCCGTTCCCCCGACTTCGCACATAACACCAACATCTGCCACACCAACGTCTGGTGCTGACCTGATGGCAGGGTCGTCACCCCTTGCCCTCCCGTGGCAGGCCCATCGCGGGGGCATGGCGTCATGCCCAGAATCCTCTCTCCCTTCTCCTCTTCTCCCTTCTTCCAGGAGTGATCCATGTCTACCGTCCCTTCGGGAAGCGTGCAGGCGCCGCCTCCGACACGGGTCCGCGCGCTTGCCCCCGACCTGGCGCGCGGCGTCATGCTGTTGTTGATCGCGCTAGCGCATGTGCCGACCTTTGTCAGCCACGCCGACCTCGGCCCATCGGCGCTCAACACCGTCAGCCAGTTCCTCAAGGTCTTGGTCGCCGACAACCTGGCGCGCACGATGTTCGTGTTCCTGTTCGGCTACGGGCTGGGCCAGCTGGCCGGCAGCCAGTTCGCTCAGGGCAGCGATTGGCCCTCGGTCCGCAAGCTGCTGCGCCGCCGGGGGTTCTGGCTGCTCGTCATCGGGTTCCTGCACGCGACGCTGCTGGTGCCGATCGACATCGTCGCGACGTACGGCATGGCGTTACTGATCATGGCGCCCATGATCCGCGCCCGTGACTCGGTCCTGCTCTGGACCGCAGCGATCTCCTTTGTCCCCGCGACGGCCATCGTGGCATGGACGACCGTCCGGGCGCACGCCGCGGCGGCCGGCGGCCACCCGGAGTCGCTGCCGCCGCTGATGAAGGACGACTTCGCCAGTCAGCTGCTCTTCCACCTGGTGATGTGGCCGGCGAAAGCACCGGGAATGGTCCTGCTCGTGGTGCCCGGCGTCGCCATCGGCATCTGGGCCGCCCGGCGCCGGATCATCGACGACCCCGAGCTGCACGTGGTCTTGCTCCGCCGCGTCACCGTCTCCTTCCTCGCCCTGGCCGTTGTCGGCAGGCTCCCGATGGCGCTGATCTCGACCGGGGCGTGGACGACCGACTCGACCTGGCTGCCGGCGATCGCGCACACGATCGCCGGATACGCCGGCGGCATCGGACTGGCCGCCGCCATGGGGCTGATCGCCGTCAAGATCGGCGGCAACCGCGGCCGCCTCACGACCGCGCTGGTGGCGCTCGGCCAGCGCTCGCTGAGCTTCTACCTCTTCCAGTCCGTCGTGTTCTACGCCCTGTTCTATCCCTTCACGCTGGACCTGGCCGATGCCATGGGCGGCGCCGCCGCACACGCCATCGGCGTGGCGGTCTGGCTGCTGTCGATCGTGCTGGCCGACTGGATGCGCCGGGTCGGCCACCGGGGGCCCTGCGAGATCGCCCTGCGTCGACTGTCCCGTTGATCTACACGGCCGGCAGCCCCCGCCCTGTGTGTGGGGCTGGCCGGGCGCTCCTTCAGCTCGGCCGGCGCTCGCCGGCAGGCCCGCCTCGGTGCAGTAGGCCGCCAGCAGGGGCCGGCACTGATCGAAGGTCAGCAGGTACGAGCTCCGGTCGCCGTACTCCGCCGCCCCGGTTACCGCGATGTCCCCGGTGCGTAACTCCTCGGCCAGGTAGGCGAACACCATCGCCTCAAAGTGTCGTTTGACCAGCATGCCCGGATGCTTGCGGTCCCGGATCGCGCGCAGCCAGTTGGCCGAGGCGAACCCCGGATCCAGGCGGCGGCCATTCGCGCCGTGAGCGGGGATGAGATCTCTGGTCTTGCCCCAGTAGGTGAGGGCGTGCTCCAGAACCTCCAGCACGCTGCGGTCGGCGGAGGTCGCCTTGAACCTCAACGCGGCGGCCAGGGCGAGCATGGTGGACCGGTCGGCCTTGAAGAACCACCCATGAAAGTTACCGAGGTAGAAGGATCTCTACCCCTGATCGGTAAGCAGCCCTATCGTCAACCATCAAGGCAGCAAAGATCATGAAGGCATGGATGCGTCACTGGAAATCTTGAAGGTCAAGCGGCAACTTCGGCGGATGCAGGTTTGCCTGATCACCGCAGTGGCCACCGCGGTCGCCACGGCGGTGGTCGTGGCCAACAGTGGGGAAGCCGTCGCACAGGACGGCGGTAAGGCCAAGTTCGACGAGATCGAGGTCCAGCGGATCAACGTGGTGGAGCCGGACGGCAAGCCGCGCATGGTCTTGAGTAACAAGGAAAGGTCGCCGGGCGTGGTCGTGAACGGCGTCGATCTGGGCAACGCCGGCACGCGGCCGGGTATGACCCTGTACAACGGCGAGGGAGACGAGTCCGGCGGCCTGGGCACCGACAACGGTGTCAACGACGGAAAGCCGTGGGCGGTCGGGCAGCTCTCCTTCGACCAGTACAAGCAGGACCAGACCCTCGTTCTCCGGTACATGGAACAAGTCGGCGTCCGAGGCGTCGGCCTGGCGGTCAATGACCGGCCCGAGGCGCCCCTTCCGGAGTCCTACGAGGAGTACAAGAAGATCGAGCAGATGCCCCCTGGTCCGGCGCGGGACCAGGCGATGGCCGCGTACCGGAAAAAGTACCCGAGCCCGCAGAGGGTCTTCATCGGCAAGAACCCCGACAAGTCGTCGGCCGTGACGCTCGCCGACGGCAAGGGCACGCCGCGTATCGTGATGCGGGTCGATCAGGACGGCAACCCCCAGATCCAGTTCCTGAACGCCAAAGGCAAGGTCACTCGGACGATCAAGGGCTGATGAAGAACGTCACCTCCCTCTGGCAGGCGATCACGGGGAACCCGCTGCGGTTCCTCGGGTCGCCATGGCCCTGGCGGGCGCTCGCCTACCTGCTGACCAGTCTGCCCGGCGGCGTTGCGGTGGCCGTGGTGGCCGCCTTCGGACGGCAGACCGCAATGCTGATCGCGATGATCACGTTGTTGATCGTCGCCGTCATGCTGAGTGGACCGATCGCCTCCCTCGAGCGCTGGCGGCTGAGGCTGATCGACCCGGCGGCGGTGCCTACGCCGAAGCCGAGAACGCCGATCTCCTTCGCGAACCCGACGGCCAGGCGCGAGATCGGCTACGCGCTGCTGTGGGCGACGATCCTGCCTGCGGTCAACGGCCTCGTCATCTCTTTGGCGGCGTTGACCGTCTTTTCCTACGCCTCGGCTCTCCCGTCTGGCGCCTCACCGCTGGTGGTGTTGTTGGCCGTCGTCGTGGTGCTGGTCGGGCTGGCCGGTTGCGCGTACCTGTTCACGGTGGTGGCCGCGGCGCAGGGGGCGCTGACGCGGGGTCTGCTCGCCGCGCCCCTCGAGGAGCGGATGATCGAGTTGACCCGGTCGCGGGCCCGGTTGGTGGACGCCTTCGAAGCCGAGCGGCGGCGCATCGAACGGGATCTGCACGACGGCACTCAGCACCAGCTCACCGCCGTGCTCATGCAACTCGGTCTCGCTCAGCTGGACGTACGGGAAGACCCGGAACGTACGGCGAAAGCCATCAGCCTGGCCTACGACCACACGCAGACCGCGCTGGACGAGTTGCGCCGCGTCATCAGAGGCATCCATCCCTCCGCGCTCACCGACCGGGGGCTCGGGGTCGCCGTCACCGACCTGGCCCGGCACTGCCCCATCCCGGTGACCCTGGACCTCGACCTACCCCGCCGTCCGCCTGCGGGCGTGGAGGCGGCGGCCTACTTCTGCATCTCGGAAACCCTCACCAACGCGATCAAACACAGCAAGGCACAGAACATCGCGATCAAAGCGAAACTGTCGGATCATCTTCTCGCCCTCGACATGCACGACGACGGCATCGGCGGAGCCGACGCCGCGAAGGGGAGCGGGCTCACCGGGCTGGCCGATCGGATCGGTGTGCTCGAGGGAACCCTGTTGCTCAGCAGCCCGCAGGGAGGGCCCACGGCGATCCGGGTGGAGCTGCCATGCGGTTGATGATCGCCGAGGATTCGGTGCTCCTGCGGGAGGGGCTGACCGGCATCTTCACCCGGTTCGGCTGCGAGGTGGTCGCCGCCGTGGGCAGCGCCGACGAGCTGCTGCGCGTCATCGCCCGAGACCTGCCCGACGTCGTCGTGGTGGACGTCCGCATGCCGCCGAGCTTCCACGACGAGGGGCTGCGGGCCGCCATTCAGCTGCGTGGCGAGCATCCCCGGCTCGGCATCCTCGTCCTGTCGCAGTTCGTCGAGGCGGCAGCGGCCGGGGAACTGCTGGAGGCCGGCACGCGCGGCGTCGGTTACCTGCTCAAGGACCGGATCGGCGCGATCAGCCAGTTCGTGGAGGCGGTACGTGAGGTCGCCGCCGGGGGCACGGTCATCGATCCTGACGTGGTCCACCAGCTGCTGGTCCACCATCGCGCGCACGATCCGCTGGACGCGCTCTCGCCACGCGAACGCGAGGTGCTCGCGCTGGTTGCCGAGGGTCGGTCGAACAGTGCGATCGCCCAGCGCCTGTACGTGTCAGAGGCCGCCGTGGCCAAGCACGTCACCGGCGTATACACCAAGCTGAACCTTGGCCCGGACGCCGACGACCACCGCAGAGTGCTCGCCGCGCTGACCTTTCTCCGCTCGCGCTGACCTCGAAGCTGCATGGACGATTCGCAGCTCTGGTGTCCTCGGAGACAGCACTGGGGCCGTGACCCGGAACTGGACCAGATCACCCTTGAGGCGGTCTTCCCCGGGACCATGGTTTGAAAGAAGTTTCCCATAAACGACCGTTTGACGAACGCGCGCCGGATGCCTCGCCGGAGGAGGGCCTCGGTCCGCAGTGTCCGGTTCGGGCGTTCATTTTGCCGTTCATTTTCAACCGATCCTTGCTCTTGTTCATATTCTTCGCGCGTGGCGTTTGATGAACGGAAGGCGGCCTCCGTGGCGCTCATCGGCTTGGTCCGGGTCAGCACCGACAAGCAGAAGACCCAACGTCAGCACGACGCCCTCGACCCGATCTGCCTGAAGGTGTTGGAGGAGAAGATCAGCGGCAAGCTCGCCACCGACGACCGGCCCGTCCTGCTGGACGCGCTGTCCTGCATCCGCCACGGGGACATGCTGACCGTCCAGGAGGTCGACCGGCTCGGCCGCAACCTCCTGGAAGGGCTCATCGTCCTCAACTACCTGTTCCAACGCGGCATCGCGGTCAAGGTGCTGGAGGGCATCGCGGCCGGCGAGCACACCGAGCGCTCCCTGATCCTCGACCTGGCCCTGGCCCTGTCGGAGGACCGGCGCCGCGACATCGTCCGCAAGACCAAGAACGGCCTGGAGGCGGCCCGCCGCCGCGGCCGGGTCGGAGGCCGCCGACCCGTGGTCGACGACGACAAACGCGCCGCCATCCTCGCCCGCTTTTGACCAGTCTTTTTTCTTGGTGTTGTGGTATTTGATGAGCATCCATCGAGCCTTATATGCCTCCAGTTGGCCCAGGCCGAGCGACGCGTTCCAGCCCTCTTTTATGGCGTACGAAGCGCCTGCCACGGTGCGACCTTCTGACCCCCCATGGTGCTCTCGTACATGAGTACGCAGAGCCCAGCCGGGCGTTCGGCCGGCACCGGCTCGCCCGGCCAGTAGGAGGAGGGGGGTCTCCTCCTACAGGAGTATCAACCCCCGAGGCGTGTCTGGATACCGTTGACGCATGCGATGGCGTGGCAAGGCGCTGGATGTCCTGCTGGTGACGGCCGCCATCGGCTTCGACGTCCTAACCACGTGGCATACCTGGGGGACCGCGTCAGCGCCCGTGGTGATCTGCGGCGCCTTCTCGGTGCTGGCCGGGGCTCCCATGGGGTTCCTGCGGCGGTGGCCGGTGGCGGTGACGGGCTACCTGGCGGGGCTGCTCGTCCTCACCGACCAGCTCGGCGCGTTCACCGTCAACACCGTGCAGATCCTGCTCATGGCGGCCCTCGGAGTCGTCGCCCACAGGACGCGGCCGCTCACCGTGTCCTGCTCGGCCCTGGTCGTGGGTGTGGCCACCGCGGTCAACCTGGCCGATCCCGGCCACCCCCTCACGGCCAACGCCTGGTGGTACTGCGCCGGAGCCGTCGTGGTGCCCGTCCTGATCGGCCTCTACCTGCGCGGCCCGGCCGGACGCCTTCCCGAGCGCGACGTCGCTCCGGACGTGCTGCTGGCCGGCGGCGGGCTCACCCTGACCGTCCTGAACACCTGGACGGACTGGGACGCCGCCGGCGGGCCGGTCTGGGTCACCGCATCGGTGGTGGTGCTCGCGGGCCTGTCCCTGGGCGTCGCGCGGCGGCTGCCGGGGCTGGTGTTCGTCCTTCAGGCCATCCTCATGCTGCTGGCCGACCAGTACTTCGAGGAGGCGACGGGCACCTGTGTCATGCTCGTTCTCGTCGCCGTGGGCGTGTTCGCCATGCGCGTGGCCTCCTGCCTCTGGACGTTCGTCGTCTACCTCGTCGCCGTTCTCGCCGTCGCCGCCTTCACCGCCGCGATGGCCGACGCCGGGCCCGCCGCCGAGAGGCAGCCGACGCGCGTCCTGGCGCTGATGACGCTCGTCATGGCCCCCGTGGCGAGCGGCCGCTACCTGCAGGCCCGGCAGGCCGCGAGCCAGTCGGAACGGCTGCGCCGTCGCGAGTCGCAACGGCGCGCGCTGGCTCAGGTGCGCGCCGACCAGCTGGCCGAGCGCGAGAGCATCGCCCGCGAGATGCACGACATCGTCGCCCACCACGTCGGCGCCATGGTCCTGCGGGCCGGCGCCGCCCGCTACGCCGACCCCGGCGGGCCCTCCGGCCAGGCGCTCACCGACATCCGCGACACCGGCCACCAGGTGCTCGAAGACCTCCGCGGCCTGCTCGATCTGCTGCGTGACCCCGACAAGCAGCCCGACCTGCTGGCCGACCCGGCCACCGTGATGCGCCAATCGGCCGAACGCATGAGCGCGGCGGGGCTGCTCGTCGAGCTCGACATCGGCCCCGAAGTGGCGCGGGCGCCTCTGATGGCCCGCGCCTCGGCTGCCAGGATCGTCCAGGAGGGGCTCACCAACGTCCTCAAACACGCGGGGACGGGCACCTGGGTGCGGGTGAGCCTCACCGCGGCCCCCGGCGGGCTGGCCATCCAGGTGCGCAACGGCCCCCCACCCGCCGCCCTGCTCAGCTTGCCCTCCTCCGGGCAAGGGCTGCGGGGCATGCGCGAACGTGCCCACGCGCTCGGCGGCACCCTCACCGCCGGCCCGGACGAGGACGGCGGCTGGCTGCTGACCGTCCTGCTGCCCACCGGTTGAGATCCTCGCCGCCCGGCTGCTCGAGCACGGCCAGGCGGTCGACGGCGACCACCGGCACGCGCACCTGCCCCGGTGCTGACCCAGTAAGGGTGGCCGGGACCGTCCCTACCGGCCTTGGACGCCCTCAGCATCCAACCACCAGAACCGTCGAGCACCCCCAGCCCCCCTGAAGCTACGAGCGGGCGGTGGTTCCGGTTTTCCGACTTTCCCGGCCGGTCGACCGCGCGCACGCGGGGTCTCGGGGCGGGTTGTCGTTGGATGTGCGGCTTGAGCAGTGTGACGTAGCCGCGGTCGTCCAGCAGGACGGTGCGCACGCTGCCGCTCTTGCCGTGGATGCGGACGTGTTCGTCGTCCAAGCGCAGGTCGAGATGCTCCACGCAAAGACCGCTGACTTCAGAGGCGCGGGCGCCGCAGACGTAGGCACGCCCTCCGGCTGGCGGCGCGTGGCCCCGTACGGCAGCCGATCGGCCGTCACCTTCATGAGCGTAGAGATCGGTAGCCCCGTGGCGGCGCATCCTGTCGGCAGGAAGCCGGACCTGCCCGCCGCTGGAAGGGGCGGGTCACGATGCGGTGCCGAGGAAGAGCGCGCTGCCGGCGTCGCTCATCAGTTGCTGATGGCGGGCGCCTGGCGCAGGTACGTGAGGTCCGCGACCTGATCAAGCAGGAAGGTGGCCATGTCGGCACGGGTGATGGACAGTCCGACGATGCCGTGTCCGTAGTGGCCGACCTTGATCTTGCCGGTTGCGTTCTTGTTGTTGAGCTTGGCCACGCGGACCAGCGTCCAGTCCACGTCGGATGCGCGTACGATCTCGGCCGCGCGGCGTACCTCCTGGTAGGCCGTGGGTGCGGCGGTCTTGACGAACTGGACGAGGGCCTTGAACCTGGCGTCGGGGCGGTCCTGCGGGTCCGCGACGCTGCATGTGGAGACGACCACGAGCCGCCGGACGGCACTCTTGCCGATCGCTGCGACGATGCGGCGGGTGCCGTCGCTGACCGCGCCGACCCCTTCGATCACCCCGTCGGCGTCCTGGACGGCGGCGAGAACGGCCGCGTCGTCGTCGAGTTGTCCGGCCACGACTGCCAGGTTCGGGTGCTCGATGGTGAGCCGTTGGGGGTTGCGGGCGTAGGCGGTGACGGTGTGGCCGGCGTCGAGGGCCTGGCGTACCAGCAAGTGCCCCGTCCGGCCGGTGGCCCCGAACACTGTGATCCTCAAGGTGTTCTCCTGCCTGTTCGAGCGCAAAGTGCTATATAATCTTTAGTGGTAAAGAAATTATAGTGGTCGAGGATGGCTGTCAACATGGAGCAAGTGAGCGATCCACAGGTGGCGCGGTGCATGCAGATCCTGTCCGTCATCGGCGATCTGTGGACGCTTGCTGTCGTGATGACGCTGCAGAAGTCGGAGATGCGGTTCAACGAGCTGCAGCGGGCTATCCCACGGGTGAACGCGGTGACGCTGACCAACCGGCTCAAGAAGCTGGAAGAGGCCGGCATCGTCAGCCGGACCGTCGAGTCACGCGGCAGACAGTCGACCGTCTACGCCCTGACCCCGTTCGGCGAGAAGCTGCTGCCGATCGTGGACGCGGTCCGAGCGGTCGCCTTCGACCTGGAACACTCCGGAGACGCCCCGCGGTGACACGACGGGCGCTTCCCACATACGGCGAGCTGCGGGATCGTGCTCGGCGTGGCACCAGGACATGGTCTCGGCCGCCAACGGGCGGAGGCCCTGCTGGGTCAAGCCGATGCGGGCCTGAACAGCCGGTCCAGGTGGTAGTCGATGATCTCGGCGGCGGACTCGCGGCTGCGCTGCCCGCTCAGGACCCTTTGGGTCAGGCCGGTGGCGAGGGCCAGCAGGCCGGCGACCTCGGTACGCGGGTCACGATCGGGGGCGATGTCCCCGGCCTGCTGCGCGGCGGTCAGCCGTACGGTGAGGAGGTTCTCCAACGCGTTGGGCAGGGTGACCCCGACCGCGGCGAGCACCGGGTCGGTGAGGGCGGCGGTGTAGTAGGCGGTCCAGGCCATGGAGTCCAGGCGGCTCTGCTCGTCGCAGGGGAGGGCCGCGTCGAGGACGGCGGCGAAGACGTCTCGTGGTGTCAGCTCGCCCGTGACGGCGGCGGCCCGCTGCCTGACCCGGCGGTCCATGCGGGCGCCCAGCTCGGTGAGGCCGGACTCGATCAGGGCCCGCTTGTTCGTGAAGGAGTACTGGACGACACGCAGGGAGACCCCGGCCTCGGCGGCGACCTCGCGCATCGACACGGCCTGCAGGCCGCGGGTGCCGGCGATGCGCAGCAGCGCCTCGGTCAACTGGCGCCGCCGCTCGTCGTGATCGACCTGCCGGGGCATGCCCTTTCCTACCTGCTGTTCCTGTTGTGGTTCGGTGCCGCGGTCCCGGGACGCCCCTGGGCGGGAAAGCTGAGGATCCGCTCGACGGCCAGGTCCGGAGCTTCGATGGGCAGCGAATGGCCGGTGCCGGGCACGATCTCCACGCGCCAGGACGGCGCGATGTCGGCCAGCCGCGCGGCCACCGCCTGCGCGTCGTGCAGCGCGCTGCGGGCGCCCAGCAGCACCTGCACGGGCACGGCCACCTCGCGGATCTGCTCGTCGGTGTAGGGGGAGGGGATGAGTACGTGCCGGCGGAAGGACCACCCGCCCGCCCGCGCCAGCCTGACCAGCCCGGTCAGGCCCACCGCCCGGGGTGGCACCGGACACAAGAGCGCGACCGTCGCCACGACAGGACCGGAGCGCTGGGGGGCGGTTCGGGCTCCTGGATGTCGGCTTCACAAGCCTGCTGGGGAAGGTGGCCGAAGCGCGCTGTCAACTCCTTGGCAAACTCCTGGAGTTGGCATGGTTGCGTTGTGCCGCTATATAGCCGGCGATTTCTTCGACAGACTTGTCGAAAAGCGAGGAGATCGGCCAGCCACCGTCCGGAGCCACTCCCCGTTGTGCCTGGATTCGACTGAACAGGACGAAGACGGCGAGCGAATCGTAGCCCTGGCCCGTCAGCCTCCCCTTGACGTCAATGTCACTCTCGTCTCTTTCGAGCTGCTCGCTCATGGCCTTCTTCAGCCATTGCAACTCCTCGTTGACGTCGGACACCTCGACGATACTGAGCAGGTTCCAGTCGGGTTCGACCTCGTCGAGCACCGCGCGCGCGAACGCGGCGAAGCGGTCGAGCAGGTCGCGGACCTGGTGATCCTGCCGGTCGCACAAGGAGAGGTACTCCTTGACGTCCCGCCCCTCACGCAGGTCCGTCAGCGTCCTGCGAAGAAGGGTGCGAAACAGCGTGATGTTCTCCTCCGTGCGGCGAGTCGGCTCCAGAATGGCTTGCGGGCCCTCCACGAAGACCGTTGCGCTCGCTCGCTTCACCGCGTTGATGTGAGGCTCGACACTCGCCATCTGTTCAGCAATCCTCGGCACATCGGGATCGGCCTCCCGGAGCAGGCGCCACACGACCATCAGCTCATCGCGCGCCTGTACTCCGGCGTCCAGGAAGGCGCTGTAGGCGTCTCGTCTCGTTTGACGGCGCCACTGTGCTCGTTGGCTGACGCTCTGCACGTTGGCCTGCCGTCGGGCGGCCCATCCCGCGATCAGTGCTGCGCCTGTAGCACCTGTGGCTCCGATCGCGGTTCCGACCACTGCTATCCACGCGGGATCCATGACACCGATTATGTGGCAGCAGTTGGTCTCCGGAGGGCAAGCTGATGGAACACCATGCCCCAGGCCGCCGCCCGTGCGGAACTCGTGGATGGGCGAGCGGGCCGCCCAGCTGCTGCTGGGCCCCTACCCGCCTATCACGTCAGGAGAAGGTCGACTCCTTGGGCGCCGGGTCGTCGGTCCAGCCCAGCCGTTCGATCACGTACGCCGAGGACCCGTCGGCCTCCTGGACGGCGAGCAGCTGCCCGCTGCCCCGATCGATGATGATCTGCTGACGGGTGAGCGCCTCGCCGTAGGTCAGCGCGACCCCCGTACGGCCGTCGATGTCGGTGACGTCGTTCTCCACCCGCACCCCCGGCAGCCCGGCGAGCACGCGGTAGAGCGCGGCTCTGGTGGCCGGTGTGCTCTCGACGTCGAGGAGCAGCCATTTGCCCGCTCCCCACAACCAGGCCTCCGGGGCGTCCTCGTCGTTGGCCCGCAGCATCTCGGCCTTGAGCGCCTGGGGTTCGGTGGGCAGCTCCGTCACCGGCTTTCTCGTCAACTTCAGCGGGGTGAAGTAGGTCTTTCCGGACAGGCAGCCGTCGCACAGGTCGGGCGAGCCCGCAGCCTTCCACGCCTGTTCGTCGGCGGGCGTGAGCGGCTTGGCGGAGACGGGTCCGCGCTGTGTCCGATATCCGAGGTCCCGGTTCGCCCACAGCACGTCTCTGACCCGCTGCTCGACGGTGTAGGCCGCGATCTTCGTCCGCAGCACCTGCGTCATCTCGCGTCGCCACCACGCACCGGTTCCCGGCGGCTGGGCGGCCAGCCGGTCGGCCGCCGCGTCGAGCACCGCGTCCGCTTCCGGGATCGCCACGGTCTGGACGCCCGTCCCGCCCAGGAGGGGCACCGCCACGAAACCCCCGGCCATCACCGCGCTGACCGCCACCGCGGCGAGCATCACCCTGGGCCAGACCGGCCGGGGACGCCGCCGGGCGGCGCCTGTCATCCGGGCGCGGGCGGCCGTCATCGTGGCGTGGTCGGCGGGCGGCACCTGCGGCATCACCTCGTCGATGAGCTGGAATTCCCTCATCACACCTCAACTCCCAACGCGTCACGAAGTTTGGTCCTGGCCCGGCTCAGCCGGGAGGCGACGGTGCCGTAGGCGATGCCGAGCGCCGCCGCCACCTCGTCGTAGGTCAGCTCGCCGTAGGCGACGAGCAGCACCACGTCGCGCTCACCGCGCGACAGCCCGGCCAGCGCGGCCGACAGTTGCTGTACGGTCACCCGCGCCGCGACCCGATCGACCACCCGCTGGTCGTGGTTGTCCTCGTCGGCAGGCGGCCCCGACCTGGCCAGCGCCCGGTATCGCCGGAGCTCGGCACGCCGGTGCCGGCCGATGAGCTTGGTGGCGATGCCGTACAGCCAAGGTCTGATGCCGCCTTTGGCGGCGTCGAATCCGTCACGCCGGCGGAAGGCGATCAGGAAGGTCTCGGCGGCGAGGTCCTCGGCGACGTCGAGGTCGAGGCGGCGGCCGATGTAGCTGCGGATCTCCTCGTAGTGGGCGTCGAAGAGGGCGGAGAATCGCTCGGGATCGGCGACCGCTCCGTCGAGGGACGTGGTCATGCATGGGTCTCTCTCACCGGGGATGTCGGACACTACTGATTGCCCGGTCGCCGCCCACCCTTCCACGCGAGTTTGCCGGCCCCGGCGGGCCCGCGGCAGGCTCCTCCGGTCCGACCTCTCGGCTCCCGACCGATCGATCGGTAGGATCCGGCGCATGGACATCATCGCGGCCACCCGGCACGGCAAGGTGCGCGGCCGACTCCACGACGGGATCCAGGTCTTCCGGGGCATCCCCTATGCGGCGCCGCCGTTCGGCGCCCACCGCTTCCGCGCCCCCGCGCCCGTCGAGTGCTGGGACGGCGTCCGGGACGCGGCGGAGTTCGGCCCGACCGCCCCCAAACGGCCCTACCGGCCGCCGCTCGACCGGCTCATCCCCGAGGAGCAGATCCCCGGCGACGAGTGCCTCAACCTGAACGTGTGGACCCCCGGCGCGGACGGCGGCGCGCGTCCCGTGATGGTGTGGATCCACGGCGGCTCCCTGCGCAACGGCTCGTCCAGCCTGCCCCTGTACGACGGCCACGCCTTCGCCAGGGACGGCGTCGTCCTGGTCTCGATCAACTACCGGCTCGGCGTCGAGGGCTTCGGCGTCTTCCCCGACGCGCCGGACAACCGCGGCCTGCTCGACCAGATCGCCGCGCTGGAATGGGTGCGCGACAACATCGCGGCCTTCGGCGGCGACCCCGGCAACGTCACCGTCTTCGGCGAGTCGGCGGGCGCCATCAGCATCGGCGCGCTGCTCACCAGCCCGCGCGCCAGG
The DNA here is from genome assembly GCF_040630865.1 of Nonomuraea sp. NPDC005730. Taxonomy (NCBI): domain Bacteria; kingdom Bacillati; phylum Actinomycetota; class Actinomycetes; order Streptosporangiales; family Streptosporangiaceae; genus Nonomuraea; species Nonomuraea sp. NPDC005730. The sequence continues at coordinate 152,001 of NZ_JBEXYK010000014.1, read as the reverse complement.
GGCCTGTTCCGCCGGGCGATCATGCAGAGCGGTCCGCCGCACACCGTCACGCGGGCCGAGGCCGCCCGGACGGCGCAGCTGATGGCGGCCCGGCTGAAGGTGCCGGCCACGGCCGAGGCGTTCGCCGCGATCGACCGGGAGCGGCTGCTCGACGTCCAGAGCGAGGTGGTCGGCAAGGCGGACCCGATCAGCGGCGGGCCCGGCTTCCACATCGTGACCGAGCCGGACGCCGGTCCGGTCGAGGCCGCCCTGCTCATCGGCGCCAACCGGGAGGAGTACCGGCTCTGGTTCGTCCCGAGCGGAGCCGTGGACCGGGTCGGCCGGCTCATGCTCCGCCTGGCCCTGCTGAAGCTGCGCGTCCCGGGACGGGCCCTGCGGCTCTACCGGTCCGCCCGCCCCGGCGCCACGCCCGGTGAGCTGCTCGGCGAGATGGCCACCGACCTGCTCCTGCGCGCTCCGGTCAACCGCCTGGCCGACAGCGTGGAGCGGGCCCACGTCTACGAGTTCGCGTGGCGGTCGAAGGTCATGGACCTGCGCGCCTGTCACGCCCTGGAGATGGGCTTCGTCTTCGACAACCTGCGGCACTCCCGCGAGCTGGCCGGCGAGGAGCCTCCGCAGGAACTGGCCGACACCATGCACCGGGCCTGGGTCGCCTTCGCCGCGACCGGCGATCCGGGCTGGCAGCCGTGGGACTCCTCCCGGCCCGTCATGATCTTCGACTCGCCGGGCTCGGGCGTCGTGCACGCGCCGCGCGACGAGGAGCTCAGGGTCTGGTCAGCTCGCGCGCGGTGATCGCCGCCGCCAGCAGCCGCGCCTGCGCGGGTTCGGCGAGGTCGAGCCCGGTCAGCACGCTCACCCGGCGCAGCCGGTAGTCCAGCGTGTTGCGGTGGATGTGCAGGTCGAGCGCGGTCCGGCGGCGGTTGTGGCCGCGGTCGACGAAGGCCCGCAGCGTCTCCAGCAGGTGGGGATGGCCGTCGAGTGGCGCGAGCTTGGCGGCCAGCCGGGCCAGCCCCGCGCCCGGACGGGCGAGCTGGTGTTCGAGCAGCACGTCGTCCAGGCGGTAGAGGCCGGGCGGCCGGTCGAGCCTGCGCACCAGGTCCAGCACCTCGCGGGCCTCCCGCGCCGCGTCGGGGATCGCCGCGGGCGCCCCGGCGCGGGCCGCGGCGGCCAGCACGGGCCGTCCCACGGCCTTGGCCAGCCTGCCCGGGAGCGCGTCCAGGGCGTGTCCACCGGGCAGCAGCGCGACTCCTTCGACGTGGTCCATCAGGACCAGCGTCCCGGTGTGCGCGTCCAGCGCCGACTGCACGAGCCGGGCCGGCGGCGCGGGCTGCCCCAGGTCGAGGAGCAGAACCTCGTGCTCCTGGCCCACCTCGACCCCCGCCGCCCCGGCCAGGCTCTCGTACGGGTGGCCGCTCAGCAACGCGCCGATCAGCGCGCGTCGCACCCGTTTGTCCTCGCTCCTGATGTCCTCCTGGGCCTGCTGGTGCGCCAGGGCGACGGCGGGCATCGCCGTGCGCAGGCAGCCGAGCATCCGCCGGCCGGCCGAGGCCAGTTCCTCCGGCGCGGCCACCTCGGTCAGCGCCTGCCACCAGACCTCGGCGCCGATGAGGTAGGCGGTCACCGCCGCGTCCAGCGGCAGGTGGTCCTCGGCGCGGCGGGCGGACCACTCGATGACGCGGGTGAGGTCGGCCGGGCCCATGGCGTCGGGGCGACCGAGCGTCCGCAGCAGGATCGTCAGGACGGCCGAGACCGAGTGGGCCACCTCGCCGTGCAGCGTCTCGGGCGGCAACTCCCGGTAGAACGGCACTTCGGCGGCGCACCGGGCGATCACCGCGGCGGTGAGCCCGCGCACCCTCGGCTGCATCCGGCTGTGCAGGTCGGACATCCCGTGATCGTCACATTGCCCAAACCGGCGCGTCAATTCTTGGCCCGAATGCGGAGAGACGGCGGCCTCCGTCGTGTACAGGATTCGTGCAAACCCCCCAGTCAGGAGGCCGCCTTGTTCCGACGCCTGCTCATCGCCCTGCTTGTCGTGTACGCACTCGGCACGGCTCCCGCCCACGCCGCGACCACGGACTGGGGCGCGCCCGGCCCCTACGCGACCGCCGTGGAGGTCGGCGTGGTCAACACCCTCTACTACCCGCGCGACATCGCGAGCAGCGACCGCCGCCACCCGGTGATCGTGTGGGGCAACGGCACGGGCGGGGCCCCGCTCGTCTACCGCGACCTGCTGCTGCAGTGGGCCAGCCACGGCTTCATCGTCTCGGCCGCCAACACCCCGATGTCGAACCTCGGCGTCTCCATGCGTGCCGGGATCGACGCGCTCGCCCGCCGCGACGCCGACCCGTCGAGCCCCTTCCACGGCAAGGTCGACCTGACCCGCATCGGCGCCTCCGGGCACTCCCAGGGCGGCGCGGCGGCCATCGTCGTCGGCGCCGACGCCCGGGTGGACACCGTCCTGCCCATCCAGCCGGGCCCGCTGGCCGACATCGACGGCGTGCACGGGCCAGCCTTCCTCATGGCCGGCCAGAACGACTCCATCGTCCGGCCCTGGCTGGTCAGGTCCTTCTACGACGACGCGGACCACATCCCGGCGATCTACGGCGAGGTGCGCGGCGCCGACCACTTCACCGTCGTCGGCGACCCCGGGCCGTTCGCCGCGCCCACCACCGCCTGGTGGCGCTTCCAGCTCATGGACGACCCCGAGGCGCGGGCCCTGTTCCACGGCCCGGACTGCGGCATCTGCCTGGACCGCGGCACCTGGTCGGACGTGCGCCGCAACGCGCTCGTGCCGCGGTGACCGAAGGGCCCTCCGGCCGTGGCCACGTCGGCGTCCTGACGTGCGAGGAGACCGGCCGGAGCGGCGTCTTGGCAGAATGGGCGCGTGACTGACGACCGATCGGCGGCTCTGGCGACCCAGCGCCGGATCGCCGCCTCCGACATCCGGCTGCCCGAGCACATCCTGCTCCGGGGCACCTCCGGCCGGATCCTGCGCGAGGCGCTGCAGCTCTTCGCCGAGCGGGGCTTCTACGGCACCTCCATCCGCGACCTCGCGGTGGCCTGCGAGATCCGCTCGGCGACGCTCTACTCGCATTACCCCACCAAGGAGAAGGTCCTGGCGGAGCTGGTGCGCATCGGTCACGAGGAGCACCACCGGCGGCTGACCGAGGCGGCCGCGGCGGGCCCGGCGGATCCCGCGTCGCGCCTGCGCCGGGTGGTCCGCGCCCACGTCCTGGCGCACGCGGAGTTCCCCATGCTGGCCGTCGTGGCCGACAACGAGCTGCACGCCCTGTCTCCCGAGCTGGCCGGCCCCGCGCTCATACTGCGCGCGGCCGGCCGGCAACTGCTCATCGACATCATCGACGAGGGCATCGCCGCGGGCGTCTTCGCCGTGCCCGACGCCTTTCTCGCGGTGACCGCGATCAGCGGGATGGGGATGCGCGTGGCGAACTGGTACGACTCCGCCCTGCCGTACGAACCGGACGAAGTTGCGGACACCTACGCGGACTTCGCGTTGCGCATCACCGGGGAGAGCTCCTGACAGCGAACGGCGCCGGGCTCACTTGAGGCTGCCCGCCGTGATGCCGCTCACCACCTGACGGTTGAACACCACGTAGACCGCGATCATCGGCAGGGTGATGATCGACAGGGCCGAGAACAGCAGGCCGTAGTCGGTCACGTAGCGGCTGGAGAAGGCCAGCAGGCCGGTCGGGATCGTCTTGAGCGAGTCGTCCTGGATGTAGAGCAGGGCCAGCAGGAACTCGTTCCAGCAGGACAGCGCCGAGAACACCGCCACGGTCGCCAGTCCCGGCCGCAGCAGCGGCAGCGCGATCAGCAGGTAGACCCGCAGGTCGGAGGCGCCGTCGATGTGCGCGGCCTCGAACAGCTCCGGTGGCAGCGCGTCCAGGTAGACCTTGATCAGGTACGTGGCCAGCGGCAGCCCCATGGCCGTGTACGGGATGATCAGCGCCCATCGGGTGTCGCTCAGCGCCAGCTCGGTGAACATCGTGCTCTGGGCGATGAAGTACGACTGCAGCGGCAGCAGCAGCCCGAGCGCCAGCAGGCCCATGAGCAGCCCGCGCCCGCGGAAGTCGAAGCGGCTGAACGCGAACGCCGCCGCCGACGACAGCGCCAGGATCAGCAACACCGACACCGACGTCACGATCACGCTGTTGAGCGCGTACCCGCCGATGCCGCCGACCTCCCATGCCTCGGCCCAGCGGCCGAAGTCCAGCGCCTCGGGCAGGGCGAACGGGTCGGCGAAGATCTGCGCGTTGGACTTGAAGCTGGAGGCCACCATCCACAGCAGCGGCAGGAAGAACGCCGCCGACACCACGGCCAGCAGCGCGGTCGAGAGCCTTCTCATCGGGCCGACCTCCTGCGCAGGCGCATGAAGGCCAGCCCGATGAGCACGACGGCCGCGGTCATCAGCACCGCCATGGCAGAGCCGTAGCCGACCTCGCCGTCGCGGAAGACCACCCGGGTCAGGTAGGTGGTGGGGATCTCCGTCGCGTTGTACGGCCCGCCGCCCGTCATGACGTAGAACAGGTCGAAGGTCTGGAAGCCGCCCGTGACGCAGAGCAGCAGGCAGACCTCGACCGCGTCCCTGATCATCGGCACCTTGATCCGGCGGAAGATGGCCGGCTCACCGGCGCCGTCGAGGCGGGCGGCCTCGATCACGTCCGACGGGATCTGGGCGAAGGCGGCGTAGAAGATCGCCATGTAGAAGCCGGCGTACACCCAGCCGGAGACGACGCAGACGGCGAGCAGCGCCGTGCTCTCGTCGCCCAGCCAGACCCCGCCCGGCACGCCGACGAGCTCCAGCAGCGCGTTGACCAGGCCGAAGTCGGCGTTGTAGACGAACGCCCAGAGCACCGCCACGACCACCATCGGCAACATGACCGGGGTGAACAGGGCGACGCGGAACCAGGGCGCCCCGCCGCGCCGGGTGACCAGCAGCCCGGCGAGGACGAGGCCCACGGCGACCTCCAGGACGATGGTCACCAGAATGTAGATGCCGACATGGACGAACGAATCCAGAAAAATCGTGTCCTGGGCTGCTCTGAGGAAATTGTCGAGGCCGACGAACTCCATCGGCCCGAAACCGGTCCACTCTGTCAGGCTGAACGCCCCGGTCGCCAGCGCGGGCACCAGCACCGCGAAGCCGAACACCAGCAGCGCCGGGGCGGCGAACAGGTACGGCGTGAGCTTGCGTCTCATCCCGCGACGGCCAGCGCTTCCTTGGGAGACTTCACCCCGCCGAGCACCGCGGCCAGCGCGCGGTAGAGCGCGTCGGCGCGCTTGAGGTCATAGCCGGTGTCCGGCGGGGAGACCACGGTTCTGGCGTCGGCCAGCAGGTCGTTGAGCCGGGTGGTGCGCGCGTCGATCTGCCCGGCGCCCTCCGCCCTGGCCTGGGGCACCGTGCCCGCCTTGACGAACGCGGCGGCGTTGGCGGGGGAGTTCAGCAGCGCCAGGAACTCGGCCGACTCCTTGACCTTCTTGCTCCTGGCGTTGATCACGTAGCCGGTGACGACGCCGATCACGCTGTCCTGGTCGCCGGCGCCGCCGGTCATCGCCGGCAGGTTGACGTAGTCGAAGTCCAGCTTCGGGGCCTCGTCCAGGGCCCAGCTGACCAGCCACGCCCCGATCGGGTGCATGGCGGCCTTGCCCTGGAAGAACAGCTGCGCGCCCTCGTTGTCGTTGGCGGCGTTGGCGCTGCTGTTGACGCACTTGTGGTCGTGCAGCTGGGCGACGTGGCCGAGCGCGCGTTCCCAGGCGGGGTCGGTCATGGGGGACTTGCCCGACAGCACGTCCTGGTAGGACTGCTCGCCGACGACCCGGGAGACCAGGTGGGACAGCCAGTTGCCGGCGGCCCACAGGTCCTTGTTGCCCGAGGCGATCGGGGTGACGCCCTTGGCGTTGAGCGTGTCGCAGGCCGTGAGCAGCTCCTCGAACGTCCTGGGCGGCCGCACGCCGGCGTCGGCCAGGATCTTGGTGTTGTACCAGAGGACGTTGGTGACATCGGCCGCGAACGGCACCATGACCGTCTTGCCGTCGACCGTGGTGCGCTTGTACGCCTCGTCCGGGATGAGGCCCTTGAGAGGCCCTGTGGTGACTTGGGAGGAGATGTCGGCGGCGAAGCCGTCCTTGACCCGGGTGCGCAGCCGGTCGCCCGCCCACTCGAAGTAGACGTCGGGCGCCTGCCGGCCGTTGAGCAGGTTCTGCAGGCCGATGGTCTGGTAGAGGTCGTCCTCCTGGAAGTTGAGCTCGACCTTGGCGCCCGGGTGTGCCTTCTCGTACTGGGCCGCGACGTCCTTCCACACCTTGATCTGCTCCTCGCCAGGGGAGCTCATCGCGATCCGTAACACTTTGTCGGTGGCCGCGCTCTGCCCGCCGCCACCGCAGGCCGACACCAGCAGCATCAGGGCGAGCGCCCCGGCCGTCCTGTTCACCATGAGAACTCCTCGAGACAGTCGCCGAACACCCGCTTGGGTGCGGGGCGACGGGGGTGCGGTCGTACGTTCTGACGAGCGGTGGCCAGCAGCGCCAGCGCGCCCCGCTCGAACTCCTCCAGCCAGGGCCGGGCCTCCGCCACCAGCGCGCGGCGCCGCACCGGCCCGCGCAGCAGGTGCTCGGCCGCGGCCAGCAGCTCCCGCGCGTGTTCGGCCAGCAGCCGGTCGGCCGCCGCGGCGTCGCCGGACTCGCGCTCGAACGCCCACTGCTCCAGCACCCCCGTGAGCCTGGGCGCGTCGTACGGTTCCAGGCAGGAGCCACGCACGTTGTCGGCGAAGAGCCGGTAGGCGGCCAGATCCGCGCCATCTCCGACGACGTCGGCCAGGGCCCGCTGCCAGCTCTCCTCCGGGTCGTAGCCCTCCGGATCGCGCAGGTAGTCGGCGACCGTGGCGAAGGCGATCTTCGATGACTCGTAGAGCTCCATGCCGTTGGCCACGACACCGGTCGCGAACCGGTACAGGTGCCGGTCCCGGCCCCGGTACGGGCCGATGTGCAGCTCGTGGCCCATCGCGACGTCGTTGACCGGGTAGTTGTCCCAGTAGAGCGGGGCCCGGTTCAGCGTGCGGGTGACGGCGGCGGCGTCGGCCAGGTCGATGGTGGCCGAGCAGATGCTCCGGCCGGTCCAGAACAGGTCGATCCGGGCGTCGATCAGGCCGAGGGCCCGTACGTACGGGTCGTCGCCGGTGCCGCAGTAGACGGTGGGGCAGACGATCAGCCGTCCGGTGCGCGCGAAGACGGCCTCGATGAGCGCGACCTGCGCGGTGGCGAGGTCGTCGAAGGCGGCGGCGTCCCGCGGGTGCCGCAACCGCAGGGGGATGTCGTCGAGCAGCAGTCCCACGCCGGCGGCCCCGGCCTCCATGGCCCGCTCGAACGCCACGCACAACGCCTGGACGTCGTCGGCGTCGGAGTATCGCAGGGACAGGCCGGGCGAGAGACAGTGGATGACGTCCACCCCCGCCTGCCTGCCGCGCGTGGCCAGCTCGCCCAGCCTCTCCACGTCGGCCTCCCGCCACGACGGCCGGTCGGCCTTGGGGGCGTGGACGTAGGTGTTCATGCCCCGGGCGCCGAGGAAGCCGAGCAGGTCGAGCCGCTGCTCGTGACTCCATGGACGGCCGTAGAACCCTTCGATGACCCCGCGGACCGCAAAGCCTGCTGACTTCATGAAGACAGTAAAGAGTCTTTATCTCATCTAGGCAAGAGTCTTTACTAGACTCATGAGAATCAGGAAATACCGACCGGGCGACGAACCGGCCCTGTACGAAGTCTGCCTGCGTACCGGCCTCGACGGCCAGGACGCCTCGGCCGTCTATCCGACACCACACCTGCTGGCGGACGTCTACGTGGGCCCCTACCTGGCCTTGCAGCCGTCCCTGGCCTGGGTGCTCGACGACGATCCCGGCCACGGGCCGGGCGGGCCGGGGGGATACGTGCTCGGGGCCCTGGACACGCGGGCCTTCGAGGCCGACTGCGAACGCCTGTGGTGGCCGGCGCTGCGCGCGCGGTACCGGCACATCACCGAGCCCGAACGCTGGCTGGCCGACCACCTGGCCGCCCCTCGTCCGGCCCCCGCCGAGATCGTCGCAGGCCACCCCTCGCACCTGCACATCGACCTGCTGCCCCGCATGCAGGGCGCGGGCTGGGGGAGCAGGCTCATCGCCACGCTCCTCCAGGCCCTCGACGAACGCGGCTCCCGGGGCGTCCACCTGGGCGTCTCCGCACGGAACACCCGGGCCGTGGCGTTCTACGCCAAGCTCGGCTTCACCGAGCTCGAACGGGAGGACTCGGTCGTGTTCATGGGCATGACGGCCGCCGAGTGGCGAATCCGGCTCTGAGCCGCCGCTCCACCGCCTCGGACGTCGCGCCGAGGCGGTCCAGCCCGTGCAGGGCCGACCCCACGATCGGCGGCGCGTCCAGCACCCGGACGTCCACCCCGGGCAGCCCCTTGCCGATCCGGGCCAGCAGCCGGACGTCCCGGCCGGTCAGCACCCCACCCCCGAGCACGACGGGCACGCTCAGCCCGCCCCAGTCCAGCCGCTCGATCGCCGCGCCGGCCCAGGCGGCGACCTCGTCGCCCAGGCGCTCCACCAGCGAGACGGCGACGGCGTCCCCTCGTGCCGCCACCTCGAACAGCACCGGCACCAGCTCGTGCAGCCGTTCCTCGGGCAGGTGCCCGAGGTGGAACCCCACGCACACCGAGGTGACGTCCGGCATGCCGAAGCGGGCGGCCGCGGCCTCGCGGAGCAGGGTGCGCGGTCCGCGGCCGTCCTCGTCGCGCACGGCCCACCACAGCACCTCCTCGCCCAGCCATTCCCCGCCGCCCCAGTCGCCCGAGCGCCGTCCCAGCGCCGGCCACCGCGCGACCTGGCCGCCGGGGCCGCGCGCCACGCAGTTCATCCCGCCGCCGCACACCACCGCCACGCCGTACGGCACGCCCGCCCCCGCCCGCAGGATCGCGAAGGTGTCGTTGTCCACGGTGACCTCGGGCGCCCACCGCCGCGCCTCGACGGCCCGCTGCAGGATCTCCTGCTCGACCGGCAGGTCGCAGTGCGCCAGGAACGCCGACACCCGCTCGGCCGCGAACCCGCCGCGGGCGCTCTCCTGGTGCGGGTCCGCCTGCCGTACGGCCGCCGCCACGAGGTCGGCGAGCAGGTCGATCGCGGCGGGCAGCCGCGGCCCGTGCGGCTGGAACCCGCCGCCGCGCACCCAGCCGAGCAACTCGCCATCGGCGCCGACCAGCGCCACGTCGGTCTTGCTGTTGCCCGCGTCGATCGCCAGGACCGCAGCCCCGGTCACGAGACCCAGACCTGGTGGGCCGCGAGCAGCCGGTCGGCGAGCCCCTGCGCCAGGTCGTACTGCCCCACCAGCGGATGGGCCAGCAGCGCCGCCTCCACGTGCGCCCGATCGGGGCACGCCGCCGCCCGCACCGCCAGCTCCTCGTACGCGCTGACGTGCGCGATCAGCCCGGCCTGCAACGGCTCCACCGCCGGCACGGCCAGCGGCACGGCCCCGGCGGCGGTGATCCGCGCCGGCGTCTCGATCACCGCCGAAGCGGGCAGGAAGGGCAAGGTGCCCTCGTTGCGGACGTTGACCACCTGGACATCCCCCCGATCATGGAGCAGCGAGGCGAGCAGGTCGACCGCGGCCGTCGAGTAGAACGCGCCGCCCCGCTGCTCCAGGAGCTCCGGCTTGTCGTCCAGCGCCGGGTACATCGCCAGCAGCCGCCGCTCCAGCTCCAGCACCTCCTGCGCCCGCGTCGGACGCCCGAGCTGCTCGGCCACCACCTGGTCGTGGGCGTAGTAGAAGCGCAGGTAGTACGACGGCACGACGCCCAGAGCGGTGATCAGCTCGGCGGGCAGCTCGCACTCCCCGGCCAGCTCGGCGACGTGCCGCTCGATCAGCCCCGGCAGCACGTCGACCCCGTCCACCCAGGCCGAACGCTCCCACGACAAGTGATTGAGCCCGACATGTCCCAGCGTGAGCTCCGAGGGCGCGCAGCCGTGCAGCCGGGCGAACAGCCGCTGGAACCCGATGGCCACGTTGCACAGGCCGACGGCGCGATGACCGGCGTCGAGCAGCGCGCGGGTGACGAGCCCGACGGGGTTCGTGAAGTCGATCAGCCAGGCGCCGGGGGCGAGGGCGCGGACCCGTTCGGCGATGCGCAGCACTTCGGGAACGGTCCGCAGGGCCTTGGCCAGGCCGCCCGCGCCGGTGGTCTCCTGGCCGACGCAGCCGCACTCCAGCGGCCAGGTCTCGTCGCCGTGCCGCGCTCGCTGGCCGCCGACGCGCAACTGCAGCAGCACGGCGTCCGCGCCTTCGACGGCGTCGTCCAGGACGGTGGTGAGCCGGACGCGTCCCGCCCTGCCGCGCAGCATGCGGGTGGCCAGGCCGCCGACGACGGCGAGGCGTTCCTGGTCGGGGTCCATGAGGACGAGTTCGTCCAGCTCCAGGGCGGCCAGGCCGCCGGCGAGCTCGGGGGTGTAGGTGGAGCCGCCTCCGACGACGGTGACCTTCATCGGGCCTCCGCCCCGGAACCGGCGGCCTTCGCCGCCCCGGAGACCTTGGCCGCGGCCGAGATGCGGCGGGTGGCGACCGACTCCCTGAGCAGGCGTGTGCCGTGGGCCAGCCCGCCGGTCAGCACGGGCGCGTTACCGAGCGCCGAGACCTCGACGGCGGGCGGGTGGCGCAGCATGCCCGCCAGCGCGGCGCTGATCTCCGGCAGGATGCTCGCGCAGGCCAGCCCGATGCCCCCGCCGAGCACGACCAGCTCGACGTCGGCGACCCGGGAGATGGTGGCGATCCGCAACGCGATCCGCCGGGCCTCTTCGGCGACGATGGCCGAGGCCAGCCCGTCTCCGCGGGACGCGGCGGCGAAGATGGCCTCCGGCGTGGCGTCGAGCCGCAGCGCGGTGTCCCCGTCGCGCAGACCTGCCGCGATCCAGGCGCGGGCCCATTTCATCAGCGCGTCCCCCGAGGGGCTGTCGGGCAGCTCCTCCTCGCCGGGCGCGGGGTCGTCGACCTCGCCGGCGGCCCCGCGATGCCCTCGATGGGCCCGGTTCCCCAGGATCAGCCCGGCCCCGACGCCGGCGCCGATGGACAGGAACGCGAAGTCGGCGACCCCCTGCCCGGCGCCCAGGGCGTGCTCGCCGATGACCGCCAGGTTGACGTCGGTCTCGACCTCGGCGGGCACCCCGAGCGCGGCCTCCAGCCCCGATCGGATCGCCATGCCCTCCAGCGCGGGCCGGTTGCTCTGCCGGATGACCCCCTCCTCGGGGTCCACCACGCCCGGCACCCCGGCCGCGACCAGCTCGATCCCCCCGCTCCGCGCCGCCGGGCCGCCGGGGGACAGGGTGTCGCGGACGGCCACGGCGGCGCGCAGGATCGTCGCCGGATCGGAGTCGTCGATGCGTTCGTCGTGCCTGGCCAGCATCGTGCCGCGCAGGTCGCACAGCGCGCCGCGGACGAAGCGGGTGCCGATGTCCAGGGCCAGGACGTGGGCCAACGTGTGGACCGGCTCGAAGTAGACGGCGCCGTAATGCATCTCGCCGGGCGGTTCGGCCTGGCGGACCAGACCGGCGGAGGCGAGGAGGTCGAGGGCGTTGGCCACCGTCGGCTTGGTCATGCCGGTGCGGCGGCTCACCTCGGCCCGTGAGATCGGCGGGTCGGCTCGAATGGCCTCCAGGACCACGGATGCGTTGATCTCGCGCAGGGTGGTGAGCGTCGCATGCTGGGACATGGCCCGAATTCTAGTAAAGACTCTTGCCCGGATGCAATAAAGACTCTTTACTGTATCTCGCAGCCCCCTCATCCGGAGGAACCCCATGGCACGACTCCAGAACCTCCTGCTCGCCGCGACCGTCGCGCTCAGCGCGGGACCGGCCGTCATCGCCGCACCCGCGTCGGCCGCCACGGTCGTCGACCCCTTCGTCCTCCAGGTCGGCGCCACGCTGCCGGCTCTGCCAGGCAGGATCACCGCACTCGCCGTCGGCCCCGGTGGCGTCGTCGCAGCCGCCCACGACAAGGGCCTGGCCCGGTACGCCGCCGGCGCCTGGACCTCCCTGTCGGCCACCGCCGCCCACAAGGTCGTCTGGCGCGGCGACGACCTCGTCGCCCTCACCGCCGGCGGCCTGCTGACGATCAGGAACGCGGCGAAGGCCGGCCGGCCGGCGGGGGAGGGCGACGACCGGGCCGACCCCGCCAAGGGCGGCGCCGATCGGCTGCCGCCGGGCGTCGATCCGGCCACTGCCCTGCTGCTCGGCGGTGACGACGTGATCCTCGTCCAGGGCGACCGCCTCTACCGCAAGGGCCCCGGCGGCTCGTGGCGTCCCGACCGGCTGCCCGGACAGGCCACCGCCGCCGCCCGCGCCGGATCCGGGGCCGTGGCCGTCGCCACCGCCACCGCCGTCTTCGAGCAGACCGGCCGGTCGTGGGCCCAGATCTCACCCGCCCCCGGCACCACCCACCTGGCCTACGACTCCAAGGGCCGCCTCTGGCTGGCCGGCCCCACCGGCCTCACGCTCAGGGACGGCGCCACGCTCAAGCAGTACGGCCCCGCCGAGGGGCTGCCCATGCTCGGCTTCACCGCGATCGCCCCCGGCGCCGGCGGCGACGTCTGGCTCGGCACGGCCAAGGGCGCCGTGCACTTCGACGGCGTCACCTGGGAGTACCGGCAGGGCCGCCGCTGGCTGCCCGACGACACGGTCGCCGCGATCGCCGTGGACAAGAACGCCAACGCCTACTTCGGCACCGCCACGGCCGCCGGGGTCATCGAGGCCCGCCGTACCACGCTGGAGGACAAGGCGGCCGTCTACGAGCAGGCCATCGACGCCCGGCACAAGCGCACCCCGTACGGCTTCGTCGAGGGCATCGGGCTGGCCAGGCCGGGCGACCTGACCCAGTACGGCCAGGGCGCGAGCGACAACGACGGCCTCTGGACGGGCATGTACGGCGCGGCCGAGGCGTTCAGGTACGCCGCCACCAAGGACGGCACGGCCAAGGCCGGCGCGCGCAAGGCGTTCGAGGCGCTGAAGTTCCTCGGCGACGTCACCCAGGCGGGCACCAACCCGGCGCCCAAGGGCTTCATCGCCCGCACGATCCTGGAGACCACGGCCACCGACCCCAACATCAAGGACAACGAGCAGCACGACCGCGACAAGCAGAAGGGCGACGCGTACTGGAAGATCCTGGTCCCGCGCTGGCCCAAGAGCGCCGACGGCAAGTGGTTCTGGAAGACCGACGCCAGCTCGGACGAGCTGGTCGGCCACTACTTCCTCTACGCCCTCTACTACGACCTGGTCGCGACCGGCGCGGAGAAGGACGAGGTGGCGGGTGTCGTCACCAGGCTCACCGACCACCTGATCGACCACGACTTCTCGCTGGTCGACCATGACGGCAAGCCCACCCGCTGGGGCTTCTTCAACCCGAAGGAGCTCAACGGCAACCCGTGGCGGAGGGAGGAGCGCGGCCTCAACAGCCAGACGATCATCACCTTCCTCACCATCGCCCAGCATGTCGCGAAAAATCCAGAAAAATACGCGCAGGCCAAGGCCAAGCTCATCGACGAACACGGCTACGACCTGAACACCCAGCAACCCAAGATCACCCCAGGGGTCGGCGGCGGCAACCAGTCCGACGACGAGATGGCCTTCATGAACTACTACCACCTGCTCCGCTACGAGCAGGACGCCGACCTGAAGGCCACCTGGGCCCGCTCCCTCTACGACTACTGGCAGCAGGAGCAGTACGAGCTCAACCCGTTCTTCAACTTCATCGCCGGCGTCACCCTGAAGGACCAGGTCTGGACCGACGCCTACGGCCCCTTCCCCCTGGAGATGAACGGGCCCTGGCTGCAGCAGTCGATCGACACCCTGAAGCGCTTCCCGATCAACATGATCGACTGGAAGCAGAGCAACAGCCAGCGCCTCGACATCGTCAACCTCGGCCGGCACATCCGGCCCGACGCCGACCCGAAGAAGCTCGGCATGCTCCGCAGCGGCACCGTGCTGCCGATCGACGAGCGGGTGATCAGCCACTGGAACCACGACCCGTACAAGCTGGACCAGGGCGGCGACGGCTACGGCGAGAACGACGGCACCTCCTACCTGCTTCCGTACTGGCTGGGCCGGTACCACGGGTTCATCGCCGAGAAGTGAGCCGTCCGCGAGGCGCATGTGGCCACATGTGAGCCACAAGGTCAATGCTGAACAGTCGTCCGCATGGATCTCGACATCTTCGCCTTGGACATGCTGCCCGCCCAGGAGGAAGCCCAGCTCTCCGGTTGCATGATGAGCTGCGGGTTCACCGGCTGCGGAAGGACCGTGGTGGAGGGGCTGGTGATGTTCGACCTGTACTGACGGCCGCGGCGCCGGAAGAAGGCGCCTCCATACGACGGTGACGGTTCCGCCGTCCCCGTCTCCCGCCTGGCGGTGAAGCCCGCGCGTCGATTCCGGCGCGCGGGCTTCCGTCTGTTCCGGCGACCCTCACCACGGCCCTGAGCCGAGCCTTCCCGGCCGCTGTCCGCGGCGGCCCGCAGAACCTTGGAATCACTTGTGGCGACCGGCCGCCCTGGAGGACCCCGGCGGTCCAGGAAGCCGAGCTCGGCCACAAGCCGGCCACAACTCGTCGCCATACCTTCGTCACAGGTCGAGTGAACAGATGTGAGGACGGAAGTGAGCCCATGGACAACGGTGAGCGCCCCGAGGGGGATCGTTTCCTGCTCCAGGATGTCGCCAGGGCGGCACTGGCACGGGCGACCGGGCAGCCGGCGACCGGGCAGGCGGCGATCGCCGGCTGGGAGATCCACCCCGGCACTCCGTGGACCTACGTGACCCCGGCGGACTCCGTCCAGCGGGCGCAGGGCTGGAAGCTGCACGTGTCGGCCACCCCGCTGTCGGCGCCCCTGGTGCTGACCCGGGTCGTCGGCGTGCTGAGCCGCCACCGGTGCGCGTTCAAGTTCGCCTCCAGCCTTCAGGAGGTGACCGGGCTCCTCTCCCGTGAGACCCCGCGCGGCTCGGTCGGCAAGTTCGTCACCGTGTACCCGCCGGACGACCGGGCCGCCGCGGCGATCGCCGCGGAGCTGCACGCGGCCACCTACGCCCTGAGCGGGCCGCCGATCCTGTCCGACCGCGCGTACCGGACGGGAAGTCTCGTGCACTACCGCTACGGGGTGTTCGCCGCCCCGAGCGAACTCGGCCACGACGGCACCTACGTCTCCCGGCTGACCGCGCCCGACGGCACCAAGGAGATCGACCGGCGTGCGGCGTGGTACTCCCCGCCGGCGTGGGCGGTGTGCCCCTTCGAGCCGGAACAGGCGTCGCCGGAGGCGGCCCGCCCGGATCAGGTGCTGCTCGCCGGCCGGTTCGTGGTGCGCAAGGCCATCCGGCACAGCGCCAAGGGCGGTGTCTTCCTGGCCGAGGACCGGCACGAGGGGGGAGAGGTGGTCATCAAGCAGGCCCGCCCCCATCTCGGCGCGTCGATCGACGGGCGCGACATGCGCGACCTGCTCCGTCACGAGGCGCGCATGCTCGACCTGTTCGCCCCGCCGGGCGTCACGGCGCGCAAGGTGGCTCTCTTCGAGCAGGACGGCAACCTGTTCCTGGCGCAGGAACTGCTGCCCGGGACCGCGCTGAGCACCTGGGCCGGCGAGCACCGCCGCGCCGGTTCCGACGCGGCGTGGCGGGAGATCGTCCTGCGCCTGTCCAGAAGTCTGGTGGCGCTGGTCTCCACCGTGCACGGCCAGGGGTACGTGCTGCGCGATCTGACGCCGAACAACGTCATGATCACGCCCGAGCACGAATGCCGGCTGATCGACCTGGAACTGGCCGCCGTCCCCGGTTCGGCCGTCCAGCGGACCTTCACGCCGGGCTACGCGGCTCCCGAGCAGCGTGCCGCGGCCGTGCACGCGCCCGCGCCCGGTGGCGCCGTCGACCTGTACGCGCTGGGCGCGACGCTGTACCACCTGTGCACCGCGTCCACGCCGATGCTGCTGGACGACGACCCCCTCGGCGGGCGGTCACGGGACGCGCGGCTGGCCACGCTGGTCGGCGTCGCCATCGGCGGTGATCCCGTGGCGACCGCGATGGCGCCCCTGCTGCTCGGCCTGATGGCGGAGGACCCCGAGGAGCGGTGGGACCTGCGCCGGGCGGAGGAGTTCCTGGGCGAGCTGTCCGGACGCGACGTGCCGTCCGTGGCGGCCGACGTCCGCCGCCTGGACGTGTCGGGGCAGGGTCGTCTCCTCCGGGACGGCCTCGCCTATCTCCGGCACGCGATGTCACCGGAGGCGCTCGCCGCTCCCGGCCCCACGGGCGCCCTGTGGCCCGCCTCCGGGTTCGGGGCGACGGCCGATCCGTGTGCCGTCCAGTACGGCTCGGCGGGGGTGCTCCACCTGCTGGCGTCCGTCCTCCGGGCGGATGACCGGGCGCTCACCCCGGAGGCGCGGGCCGACGCCGGCACGGTCCTGCGGGAGGCCGCGGCCTGGACGATCCGCCGTCTGGAGGGCGAACACCGGCCGTCCCCCGGCCTGTACTTCGGCCGGGCAGGCATCGCCTGGGGCCTGTTCGAGGCGGGACGTCAGCTCGGCGACGAGGACGTGCGCGCCGCCGGCGTCGAGATGGCGCTCACCCTGCCGGTGACCTGGCCGAACCCGGACGTGTGCCACGGCCTGGCGGGAACGGGGCTGGCCCTGCTGCACTTCTGGCGGGAGACGGGCGAGGCCCGCTTCGGTGAGCGCGCCGGTGAGTGCGCCGACGAGCTGCTGAAGGCGGCCCGGCACACCGCCGGTGAGGTGTTGTGGCCCGTCCCCGGCGACTTCGACTCCACGCTGGCCGGCCTCGTGCACTACGGCTTCGCCCATGGGGTGGCGGGGATCGCGACGTTCCTGCTGGCCGCCGGCACCGCACTGGATCGCGCGGACTGCCTGGAGACCGCCGTGGCGGCGGGGGAGACGCTGCTGGCCGCGGCGGAAGACCGAGACGGGACGGCCTGGTGGCCGGACTCTCCCGGCGGCGGCGGCAGGATTCCTCACTGGTGCAGCGGATCGTCGGGTATAGGGACGTTCCTCGTCCGCCTGCACGTGACCACCGGCGACCCGCGATTCCGGCAGGCCGCCGAGCGCGCCGCCGCCACCGTGTACGCCCGGCGCCTGGCCTCGGGCACCTCGGCCTGCCACGGTTTGGCCGGTGACGGGCAGTTCCTGCTCGACCTGGCCGGCTTCCTGGACGAGCCCGGCTACCGGGCGCAGGCCGAGGAACTGGCCGCGGTCCTGTGGAGCCGTGCCGTCGTGCGCGGCGGGTCGCTGGTGACGCCGGACGAGGGAGGGACGACGACGGGCGTCGGCTGGAACACCGGGCTGGCGGGCGTCCTGAGCTTCCTGGACAGGCTCCGGCACGGCGGGCCCCGCCCCTGGACGGCGGACGCGGCGGACGGCGATCCCGGGTGGCCCGCCCGATGAGCAACACCGCCGCGGAGGAGGGCCGCCTGCCCGACGTCACCCGCATCAACTTCCGGTTCTCCGGGGACGGCCGGTACGCCGCCTGCCTCGCCCGGCGGGGCCGCGGCCACCTCGTCCCGGAGGTGTGGGACGTCGCCGGCGCGCGCCCGCGCACCCTCCGCACCCGCGCCGGTGAGACCTCGACGAGCGTGCCGACGCCCACGGACGGCGGCGACGTGCTGCTGTGCCGCGCCGGGGCCGACGCGCACCGCCTGACGCTGGTCACCGCGCCGCCACGCGAGGACGGGGACGCCGAGGAACATGAGCTGGCGGTCTTCCGCGGCGGCGTGGTCAGGATCGTGCCGGGCGCGGCTCCGGGGACCGCCGCCCTGGTGCTGGCCACCGGCGCCGACGGGCGTACCTCGGTGTGGCGCCTGTCCGGGCGGGCGGAACGCCCGGAGCGGATCGCCACGGCGCCGTACCCGGTCAGGGGCGGGATCTGGCTCGACGAGGCCGGCCACCGGCTCGCCCTGACCAGGGCCGGAACCGGGCCGGCCACCGTGGTCCTGGACACCTCGAACGGCGCCCTCACCCCGCTGCCCGGCCCGGCGGGCGACGAGTACGTCCTGCTGGCGGCGCCCGGCGCGGGCGTGCTGCTGACGGCCGTGCGCCGCGAGGGCGCGTACCGCCTGGGCGTCCGCGACCGCGACGACGACGGGCCCACCCGCCACCCCGAGCGGCTGAACGCCTTCGACGGCGAGGTGACGCCGCTGGCGCTGCACCCCTCGGGACGGCGGCTGGCCCTCGCGGTCAACCGCCGCACCCGCTCCCACCTCGTCCTGCACGACCTGGCCGAGGACGCCGGCGCCGAGGCCGCCCTGCCCGCCGGGGTGATCCATCCGGCCGCCCGCTGGAACACCGGTGGCCTGCACCTCGTCCACAGCGCGCCCGACCGCCCTGCCGGCCTGGTCGACCTCGCCGGCTGCTCCGTGTCGCGTCCGCCGGCGGCGATCGTGGCCGGCGGGATCCGGCCGTCCCCGGCCCGGGTGCTGTCCTGGCCGGGGGCGGCGGGGCCGATCGAGGCGATCGTGTACGGCGATCCCGCGACCAGTCGCCGGGTGGTGGTCGCGCTGCACGGCGGCCCCGAGGCCGCCTGGCGGTTCGCCCACGAACCGCTCTTCCAGCGCCTGTCCGGGGCGGGCGTCGCCGTCGTCGCGCCCAACCAGCGCGGCAGCACCGGCTACGGAGCCGCCCACCGTGACGCCATCCGCGACGCCTGGGGCGGCCCCGACCTCGCCGACGTCCTCGCCCTGGGCCACGCTCTGGCCGGCGCCCGCGGTCCCGGCGAACCGCGGCCGATGTTGTACGGGGCCAGCTACGGCGCGTACCTCGCGCTGCTGGCCGCCGCGGCCCAGGCGGACCTCTGGTCCCGCGCCGCGGTCGTCGCGCCCTTCCTGTCCGGACGGGAGCTGTACGAG
This sequence comes from Nonomuraea sp. NPDC005730, assembly GCF_040630865.1. Classification (NCBI taxonomy): domain Bacteria; kingdom Bacillati; phylum Actinomycetota; class Actinomycetes; order Streptosporangiales; family Streptosporangiaceae; genus Nonomuraea; species Nonomuraea sp. NPDC005730. Next base: position 133,086 of record NZ_JBEXYK010000014.1, on the reverse strand, counting down.
GACGGTCCACCCCCGGTACGCGCCCTGCTGGACCGGCTCGGCGGACGTACCGACATCGACGACGAACTCGGCCCCCGCGACCTGCTGCGACTCGCCGGCCGCATGCGGCTGCCGCTGCTCATCGTGCACGGCGAGGACGACCCGATCATCCCCGTCGAGCACTCCCGCCGCCTGTACGCGCGCCTGCGCGCGGCCCGGTGGCCCGAGGACGCCGCACCGGCCTATCTGGAGGTCCCCGGCGGGGGCCACGACCTGCAGCACGACGTCCGCGACACCGTGGCCCTGGACCGCGTCGTCGACTTCCTGCGCGCCGGACCAGGCGCGTAGCTCACCGGCTCGGCCGGTACGGATCCGCTCCGGGACCGGCCGTGAAAAGGGGCGCCGCGCGAGGCGGCCGCCCGCTCACCACCATAGGGAAGGGAATTGCCATGGAGCTGAACGTCTCCGCCCTGGACATGCTGCCGACCGCCGACGAGGCCGGCCTCATGTACTGCGACATGACCTGCTTCGACGTGAGCGTCAACTGCGGCGGGTCCACCATGAACACCCAGACCATCACCACCACCGGTGGCTGGTACTGAGCCGTCCGGACGCCCACGGCGTTCCGGGTGATGACCGGACGGACAGCTGAATGAGGTGCGGCCCGGGGCGCCTGCCCCGGGCCGCACCGCACACCGGCAGCCCCCGCGCGCTACTTGAGGACCTTCGCCGAACGCACCTCGTGCAGGTGGACCAGCACGTCGAAGGCGCGGGACAGGGCGGTGTCGAGCAGCGGGTACGGGTACTGCGTGCCGATGTTGCGGGTCGGGCGGGCCACCGCCAGCCAGTCGCGCGCGGCGGCGGGCGCGGTGCGCATGTCGAGGTAGAAGTCGTCGTAGCGGACCCGGTCGAGGGTGTGCTCGTTGCTGCCGGGCTCGGCGGGGCCGGCGGTGAACTGCTTCCAGTCGCCGCCCAGCGCGGCGTCCTTCGACAGGAAGGATCCGCGGTCGAAGGTGAAGCCCACGGCGACGTACTTCTTGCCCAGGGTGTCGCGCAGGTAGGAGCCCTGCGTCTTCGGGTAGAGCGCCGGCTCGTCGGCGACGTAACCGGCGTGGGTGTTCTGCGCGGACATGAGAATCTTGCCACCGTGGTGTCGCAGCCACCAGACGGTGTTGTCGGCCATGACCTGGTCGCGGTAGCGCTGGACGACGCTCAGCCATGACTTGTCGGCCAGGTCGTAGCCGGCGAACTTGGCGGTCTGGGCGATGAACCGGGCATCCTGGACGGCGCTGTCGTACGCGGCGGACGCCTTCGGCCCTCCCAGGGTGAGGAGCAGGTCGAGCGCCTGCTGGGCCTTGCCGGCGAGCTGCCGCCGTTCGTCCAGCGGCCGGTTCAGGTAGGCGAAGAAGTCGTCGAGCGGGCGCAACCCCTCGTACAGTGCGGCCAGGTGAGCGGTGGAGTCGGGGTGGGCGCCCCGCACGTACTGCGCGACGCGGGCGAAGACCTCCTCGCCGATCTTCGGCGCGCCGAAGTCGTCGCCCATGACGTGCAGCGGCCGGCCGGGGTCGCGGCGGTTGTGCTCGCGCATCCACTCCAGCATCCCGACGAGTTCCTCGCGCTCCCACGGCGAAGCCCGCAGCACCTCCTTGGCGATGGCCCGCAGGTCGCCCTTGCCCGTGCGCAGGTACTCGTCGAGCCGCACCCCACCCGACCAGCTGGCCTCCAGCGCGAACGTGGTGAAACCCTTCTTCTCCACGAGATAACGGAAGACCCGCTCCTTCACCGTGAAGAACTCATGCGAACCGTGGGTCGCCTCGCCCATGCCGACGACCTGGGCGTCGCCGACCATCCGGCCGAAGGCCCGCAGGTCGCCGGACTCCGCGCCCGGCTCGGTCGAACGCAGTTCGTGCGCCGCCGCCTCCAGGGCCCGCACGGGCTCGGCGGGCGCGGCGGGCTCGGCCGCGAAGGCCGCCTGGGCCAGGACCGGTACGAGGGTCAGGCCCGCCGCGAGGGCGGCAAGCTTCCGGCCAACGGTCATGTCACTTGCTCCTTGGTGTCGTTCCTGCTTGACGCCAAGAACCGTATGACGCGCCCGTACCCCCGGACGATGCCGCTGACCTGCTTATTCGCAGGCGTACGCGCTGCCCGGAACAGGTAGGGCCAGCCCTACCGAGGCCGCCCTCACGCTCCCGCTGACCGTGCTCACCGGGGGACGGCCGTCAGGTTCAGCACGGTGTACTCCTTGCCGCCGCCGCGGGTCTTGACCTGGCACCCCCTGTTCGCGCACCGCTCGTAGGACTTCTCGTCGGCGTCCCAGAAGACGGTGGTGGACGGTGCGGAGGAGGACGCACCCGAACCCACGTTCCCGGACGTCACACCCACGGATCGTGCCCCGATCCCGGCCGTCGCGCCCGTCGTGAGGTCGTACAGCAGGGCGATCGGCACGCCGCTCCTGTCGCGGTCCGGGTCGTACACCTCGAACAGCGCGTACGAGCCGCCCAGCAGCGTCCGTCCGGGCTGTGGCCTCAGCCCTTCGGGCAGGGCCCTGCGTTCGGCCCCGTCGATCCGCTGCACGATCGCGTGCCCGTCCAGCATCCCGACGCACCACTGCGCGTCGCACTGCACGAGATCGGCCGCGTCCTCGGAGTTGCCGGTCAGCACATAGCCGTACCGAAGGAGCGCGTCCCCCCGTGCTCGGACGAACTCGTCGAAATCTTCCACAAACCCAAGGATCGGGACGGAGGCCCTACTGTTGCACGACCCTCTCGGAAGTGGCTCACCAGTTGGCCGGCTCGTAGCCCGCATCCACGAGGTACCTCCGGTTGCTGGGGCAGGGGGCCTTCGAGGTCTCGGTGGGGACCCGGGCCCAGTTGCCGTAGTAGTAGGCGCCGTAGCCGGTGCTCGGGTTGTCCGTGCAGTAGGCGACGGCCCGCACGTGGCCGGTGCCCGAACCGCACCCGGCGTGGGCGTATTCGCCGCTGGAGCCGTAGTGCTCGTCCGCCCAGCAGTTGACGGGGGCCGCGTGCGCGATCCCGGTTGACATGGTCAGGAAACCGGTAGTGGTCAGGGCCAGGGCCGCGGCGGCCGTGGCGAGGTTGCGTATCACGCTTCGTCTCCTTATGGGCTGTGACGAGTCGGGGATGACGCGTCCCAGCCTTGGCGACCGGCCGATTGTCCGGAACCCCCATCCGCCGCATCAGACAATGGCGAGCCGCCTTCGGCGGAGGCCGGGATCAGGAGCCCGGCTGCACCAGGCCGGTCTCGTAGGCGAGGATGACCAGCTGCACCCGGTCGCGGACGCCGAGTTTCATCAGGGCGCGGGTGATGTGCGTCTTGGCGGTCAGCGGGCTGATCACGAGCCTGGCGGCGATCTGGTCGTTGGACAGCCCCTCGGCCACCAGGCGGACGACCTCGCGTTCGCGATCGGTGAGCACGGCGAGCGCGGTGAGCCGGTCGCCGCTCAGCGGGGCGGGCCGGTGAGCGAACTGCTGGACGACCCGCCGGGTGACGCTCGGCGACAGCAGCGCCTCGCCCGCGGCCACCACGGCCACGGCGTGGCGCAGCTCGGCGGGTCCGACCTCCTTGGTGAGGAACCCGCTGGCGCCGGCCCGCAGCGCGGCGAAGACGTGGTCGTCGGTGTCGAACGTGGTCAGGATGACGACCTTGGTCCCCGGGCGTTCGGCCAGCACCCGGTGGGTGGCCTCGATGCCGTCCATCCCCGGCATGCGGATGTCCATCAGGATCACGTCGGGCTCGGTGGCGCGGGCCTGCCGGACGGCCTCGTCGCCCGTGGCGGCCTCGCCGACCACGGTCAGGTCCTTGGAGCGGTTGAGCAGACTGCGGAAACCCGCGCGGACGAGGGCCTGGTCGTCGGCGAGCAGCACCTTGATCGTCATGTTGCCATGGGGATGATCGCGCGCACGGCGAACCCCTCGCTCCCTTCGATGCTCAGCGTGCCGCCCAGGGTGGTGACGCGTTCGCGCATGCCGGTCAGTCCGTGGCCCCCGGCGAGGACGCCATCGGCCGTGGTGGTCGCGCCGCGGCCGTCGTCGGCCACCTCGACCGTCACCGCGTCGCTCGCATAGCGCAGCCGCACCGACACCCGGGTGGCGTGGGCGTGCTTGATGGTGTTGGTCAGCGCCTCCTGGACGAGCCGGTGGGCCGCGACGGCCTGCGGGCCGGTGACCGTGGCGGCATCGCCCTCCTCGTGCAGCTCCACCCTCAGGCCGGCGGCCCGGGCGGCGGAGACCAGATCGGCGATGGCGCCCAGGTCCGGCTGCGGGGCGGCGTCATCGTCGATCCGCAGCACGCCGATGAGCGAGCGCAGGTCGGCCATGGCCTTGCCGCGCACGTCCATCGCGGTGCGCAGGGCCGCGCGCGTCTCCTCGGGAGAGTCGTCCAGCGCGTCGGCGGCCACGTTGAGATGCACGCCGACCACGGCCAAGGTGTGGGCGATGATGTCGTGCAGCTCGCGGGAGATCTCCAGCCGCTGTTCGGCGAGGCGGCGGCGGGCGTCCGCCTCGCGTGCCTGCTCCAGTTGCGCCCGCCAGCGCGCCTGGAGGTGGCGGGCGTTGCCGATCGCCAGCACCAGCGCCAGCCAGAGCACCTCGGCGCCGCCGGAGGCCAGTGCGCGGGCAGGCGAGCCGCCCGCGACGGCCCAGTCCCAGGTCAGCGCGTACAGCAGCAGGAACAGTCCCACGCCGGCGGCCCAGCGGGTCCGTCCGGCCGCGGCCACGGTGTAGGCGGCCGCGGTCAGCGGCCACACCCAGCCGCCTTCGAACAGCCCCGCTCCCTGGAAGGCGACCAGCACCAGCGCCGAGGCCAGCAGGACGCCGACCGGCCGGCGCCGCCGCACCACCAGCAAGCCGCCGAGCAGGAGCGCCATCGTGACCACCGGCCAGCCGATCGGGGCCCCGACCGCCGCCGTCCCGGTCAGGACGGCGATGGTCGTGAGCAGCCCCGGCAGCACGACGGTCAGGACAGCGGAGATCATCGGCCGGCGCCGGGCAGACGGACGGCGGCCAGCGCCATCCAGCCGACGCTGGCGGCGATGGCGATGCGCTCGGTCAGTCCCACCATCGGAGGCAGCGACCGGGAGACCATGACATCGACGAGAGTCACCACAAACAGGATCATTCCAGACACCAAGGCCACGGTCGCACCGGTGAGCAGGCCGTCCCGCGGCCACGCCCTGGGCAGCACCACGGCGGCGGCGGTGAAGGCGGCGAAGGCCGCCCAGGCGGCGAAGCCGTGCACGCTCTCCGAGACCGACGGGTTGTCCCACCGCCCCGGCGGGTCGGCGGGGAAGATCGCGGCCACCAGCAGCCCCAGCGACCAGACGCCCAGCAGCCAGGTGCCCGCGCGGCTGGTGCGGGTACGAGCCACCGCCACCGTCAGCGCCGCCGCGCCGAGCGCGAGGGCGACCAGCCCGACCGGCACCAACCAGCCGGCCCCCGTGTTGACGAACCTGCTGATCGTCTCGCCGATCGGGCTCATTTCCCTGTTGACCACGTCCGAGATGGCGAATGCCGCGACGCCGATGCCGACACCGGCAAGAACTGTCTTCTTCATGGCCCAGACGTTACGAGCGGCCTCTGGTGCCCGGCGTCGTCCATGCGCAGACACCTGCGCGTACACCGATCGGTGTACGCGCACGCATCCCTTGCCGGGGTCAGCCGGGGGAGCGGCGGGCCAGGCGCTCGGTGTGCGCCGAGCGGCCCGCGGGGCGGCCCGCCGCGTGCGACGCCTCCTGAGCCAGGCCGTTGAGCGTGGTGCGGACCACGCGCGTGGTCTGGAGGTCGACCGCGCGTGGGTCGTCGAAGTGCACCAGGCCATCGGCCAGCAGCACGGCCAGCCCGTGCAGCGCGGCCCACACCACGAACTCCGCCCCCTCGCGGGCGGGCCCCGGCAGGCCGCCGGCCTCGGCGAGCCGGTCGAGCTCCGTGGTGAGGACGTCGTGCGGGTGGGGGGAGATGGCGGAGTCCGGGGCGGTGGCGCCGCCGCGCAGCACGAGCCGGGCGACGGCCGGGTCGTCGAGCGACCAGCGCACGTAGCCGCACCCCAGGGCGATCAACCGCCGCTGCGGGTCGTCCTCCTGGCCGGGCGCGCGTTCGCAGTCCTGTCGCAGGCGCTCCCCGAGCCAGGCGAGCGTCCGCTCGGACAGGGCGCGCACCAGCGTGTCGCGGGAGGCGAAGTGGTGGTAGGCGGCACTGGGGCTGACGCCGACGCGTGCCGAGGCCTCGCGCAGGGACCAGCCGTCGGCGCCGCGCTCGCGTACGAGAGCCTCGGCGGCATCGAGCAGCGCGCTGCGCAGGTCACCGTGGTGGTATCGCCCCTTCGCCATCGCCCGATCTTAACACTGATCAGATCTCTGCTACGCTCGCAAGCATCTCAACAGTGTTCAGATTGGAGCCGGATCATGTGCCCCGCCGATGTGACGCCGAACCCGTCCCCTGACCTGGGCGATCTTCCCGACGTGCGGACGAGCCCGCCGCCGGTCGTGCGCGGCGAGCCCGTCGAGGTGTCCGACGGCGTGTACGTCATCCCCGACAACCGCGTCGAGCTCGTCCCGAACGTCGGCATCGTCGTGGGCGAGCACGCCGCGCTGGTCGTCGACACCGGCATGGGCCGCCGCAACGGCGACTACGTCCTGGAGCAGGCCCGGCGCCTGGCCGGCGACCGGCGGCTGTACCTCACCATCACGCATTTCCACCCCGAGCACGGGTTCGGGGCGCAGGCGTTCAAGGGGGCCGCGACGATCGTCTACAACGCCTCCCAGCGCGCGGAGCTGCACCGTAAGGGCGCCGCCTACGTCGAGATGTTCAAGGGGCTGAGCGCCGCCGCGGCGGCCGAGCTCGAAGGCGTCGAGCTCGTCGATCCCGACCTGGTCTACGAGGGCCGGGCCGAGATCGACCTGGGTGGGCGCAAGGCGGCGCTGCGGGCGGTCGGGCCGGCACACACGGGCTCCGACCAGGTCATCGTCATCGACGACCGGGTGCTGTTCGGCGGCGACCTGATCGAGACCCGCATCTTCCCGATCGCGCCGTACTTCCCGCCGTACGACGTGGACGTGGACGGCGCCGGATGGATCGGCGTGCTCGATGACCTGATCGCCCGCGGCCCCGAGGTCGTCGTGCCCAGCCACGGGGAGGTGGGCGGCGTCTCCTTGATCCGCGACGTCCGCGACTACCTCGACCACGTGCACGGGGAGGTCGCACGGCTGCGGGCGGCCGGAGCCTCCGCCGACGAGACGGCCGCGAAGATCGACGAACAGGCGCGCGCCCGCTGGAGCACCTGGGAACGTCCCGAGTGGATCGGCTTCGCCGCCCGCGCCTTCTACGCCGGCGAAGACCGGTGACGTGGCCGGTCCTCACGGCCGATCAGGTGCTCCCACCGGGGAGCGTCATACGTCCGCGGTCAGGCTGTAGAGGCCCGCGGTGCAGCCGGTGACGCGCCAGCCGCCCGGCGCCTGCCGGACGGCGACGCCGCTGAGTCCGGTGCCGCGGACGACCGGCCGGGCGTTGCCCGGGAACCAGACGTCGAGGCCGCACCCGCTGCCCTCACCCCGGGCCGTGAGGCTCGCGCGGTCCGACGTCAGGCCGGTCAGACGGCCGGGGGCGGAGCGCGGGTAGGGACGTGACAGCTCGGCGACGTACTCGGCGGGCGGGGGCAGGTCCTTCCCGGTGACACAGTCCTCGATCATGAGGTTGCCGCCGGTCCTGGACCCGGCGTCGGCGTGGGCGTCGCCGCAGGACTGCTTCCAGACCCAGAACGCGCCTCCGATGCGGTGCCGATCCTCCTGGTCGGCGTATCTCGCGATCGGGGCGGCGGCGGGGTCGCCGAACCAGCCCCACTCACCCGACCAGAGCCCGGCGCCGTAGTACTCCGCCGCCCGGCTCGCCAGCTCGAAGCCGCGCTCGATGCTCGTGACGGTGAGGCCGGTGCCCTGGTCGATGGTGATCGACTCGTTGTAGAGGTGGGGAGCGAAGACGAGCAGCCGGTCGTCGGTGAAGTCCTTGGGCACCGGGACCTCGAAGCCGAGACCCGACCAGAGCACGGACGGCTCGAAGAAGACCAGGTGGGGGAAGCCGCGCCGCTCACCCGCCCGGATGGCCTTGATCGCTCGGTCGTAGTACCGGCCGAGCAGGACGCCGGAGGTGATCGGCGGCGCCTCGCCGAAGCCCGGCTCGTTCAGCAGGTCGTATCCGGCGACCATCGGCTCGTTCGCGAACCGCTCCGCCAGCATGCCCCAGGCGGCGACCAGGCGGGTCTGGATGCCGTCCCGGTCCTGGTAGAAGTTGGTGAAGGCGCGGGCGACGGCCGGTGAGATGTCGCGTCCGGTGAACTCGCACCTGGGGGCGCCGTCGAAGCGGTCGGCCCAGGTGGGGGCGCCGTCCCAGCCGTGCATCGGGGAACCGTTCGGGCAGGTGGTTCCGGGTGCGGCGTCGACGCCCTTACCCCACGCGTCCTGGTGCATGTCGATGACCGTGCGCAGGCCGTGCCGGGCCGCGGTCCCGACGGCCCAGGAGATCTTGGCGAGGTAGGCCGGGTCGTAGTGGCCGGGCCGGGGTTCCAGCGCTGACCAGGACAGGGCGAGACGGATGACGTTGAAGCCCATCTGCTCCATGCCGGCGAAGTCGGCCTCGGTGAGCGGTCGCGTCACCGCCTTGTCCGGACGCTGCTGGAAATAGTCTTCGAGCTGGTTGACGTTCACGCCGCGCAGCAGCACCTCGTTGCCGTCGGCGTCGATGATCCTGCGGTCGGCCGAGAGGGTCAGCCCCTTGGTGCGCGGTGGCTGCGCGGTGGTGGCGCCGGACGGCAGGAGCGGTAAGGCGAGCGCCGCCGCGGCCACGACGACCGCCATCGGGATCGGTGCGGCCAGGGCGACCCCCTTGCGCGCCGGCCGGGTGGCGGGGAGGAGCGCGACGAGCACCGCCGTCGCCAGGGCGAGGAGGGCGCCGAAGGAAAGCGCGGGGGCGAGGCGCAGCATGATCGCCGGCGCCCAGAACAGGTCGCCGCCCGCCAGGTCGCCGCCCGCCAGGTCGCCGGGGATCCCGATGGCCACCTCGACCAGGCCCAGCGTCGCGGCCGCGCCCAGTGCGGAGAGTCCGGCCGCGACGGCCCGGGGCGCGGTGGTGGCCCTGAGCCGGCGGTTCGACGCCCAGGTCAGCACACCCAGCAGAGTGACGGCGGCCAGGCAGCCCAGCGGTCCCGCCTCGGGCGCGGGGGCCAGCGGGGAGTCGCCGATGGCATAGCCGACGGGTGAGCCGCCCCACCACACCCCGCCGACCGACGCGGCCAGGACCACGGACACTCCCGCCGCTGCCCATCCCGCCGCCGACGACCGTGGGAGAGCCGTCCCCGAGGCCGCGGCGGGCCCGGCGCCGGACCCCGCGGAGGCCGACGCCGGAGGAGGTGGGACGAGGCGGCGGTGCAGGAGCTGGGCGACCCAGGTCGCCGCCGCCACCGGCAGGCCGAAGACCGCCGCCTTGACTCCGGTGAAGCCGGTCGACCACATCAGGTAGACCGCGTCATCGAAGGTCATCGCCAGCGACATCAGCAGCTTCGCCGCCATCGCCGACCACACCACCGCGCCCCACACCAGCAGCGCCGTACGCAGCGGGGTGCGTCCTCGGGCGACCGCCCACGTCAGCACTCCCACCCCCGCCAGCAGCAGCGGCACGTAGACGGCCGGCGCGGCCACCTGCCAGAGCCCGGCGACGGGCAGCAGGTCGGCGCCGGTCCAGGTGTAGGGCGCGGCCAGACCCGACGGGTCGAACACCGCTCCCAGCGTGATGACGGCGGCCAGTACCACGACGGCGATCGGCGACAACCAGCGGTTCCTCATAGTGACGGCGACCATACATGAGCATTGCTCACAAATGAAGAGCCAAGATCCACGACAGCACGCGGGCAGGCCGGGCGGGAATCCCGCCGTCTACGAGAAGGCCGGGGGCGGAGTCGGTCACGCGACCTTGGACTCGGGCGCCTTCCAGGTGTTGCACGCGCCAGGAGTGCCCTTGGTGTAGCCCTGCGTGAACCAGTAGAGATCATTGGCGCTGAGCTTGTCCTTGCTGAAGCGGTCGCGCCGGCGCTTGTCCTTCGGCGTGGGCTCCTCGGCCTTCAGAGTGGCCTTCCAGTTCTTCGACTTCGCGCCCAGGGCCTTGAGCGTCACGCCGGACAGGCACAGCCGCTGCATGTCGAAGCGACGCCCCTGCTCGTCGAGCTGCTTCTCGTTGGCGTCGTTCGGCATGGCCCAGTAGGCCTCACCGATGCCCGTCTGGCCCATGACCACGCCGCTCCATGCCTGGACGACCTGGGTGCGGATCGGCAGGTCAGCTCGGGAACGCCCTTGATCGGGTAGGCGGCTGCCGTCCCGGAGAACGCCATCAGTCCGGCCGCCGTGGCAGCCGGCACGCGGATCATCATGAAGCGGGATGCTAGGGGCAGGAGCCTGGGTGTGACGCCGTCCCGCCCTGATGCGGGATCGGCCGGTTCGCCAACCGGGCAGCTCGCGAGACGCTGACACGTCCTCGCCGGATGTCGCGGACCAGCACACGAAGCCGGCGGTGAAGCTGCTCACCGTCCGGTGAGAAGGCCGCTCACCTCCCTGGCGAACCCGTCCACGTTGTCGATCATGATGTTGTGGCCGGCGTCCGGGACGGCGATCAGCCGTACCCCGGAGGCCACCAGCTCGGCCGCCCCGTCGAGCTCGCCGTCCGCCTCCGGGTAGAGGTGGGCGCGCGGGATCGGCAGCCTCCGCAGTCGTTCCCGCACGTCCGCGCGCGCGAGGTGGACCGCGCTGCGGTGCAGCGCCTCCCGTCCGGCGAGCCTCATCGTGGCCGCCCAGTGCGGCCCGACCCGGGTCAGCGTCTCGTCCCAGCCGTGCCGTACGAAGTCCTCCTCGGTGTAGGTGGCGATGCCCGAACTGCCCGGCCGCAGCGCGGGTTCGGTCGGGTCCAGATTGGCGTCCACCAGCACCAGCTCGGCCACCAGCTCCGGATGCCGCTCGGCCAGGTGCACCGCGATCGTCCCGCCCATGCTGTGCGCGACCACCTGCGCGGCGCGCACGTCCGCCGCCCGCAACGCGGTCGCCAGCGCGTCCGCGTGCTCCTCCAAGGTGTAGCCGAACGTGGTGGGCCGGTCGCTGGTCCCGAACCCCAGCAGGTCCACGAACAGGCTCCGGTGCCCGGCCAGCTCCGGCCGGCTCGCGGCCTCCAGGAAGTACGGCGCCGCCGCCGCGCCCAGCCCGTGCACGTAAACGCGGACCGGCTGCCGGCCGGCCACCTCGGCCCAGCGGATGCGGCTCCCGTCCGGCAGCACCTGCACGTCTCTCACAACCATCGCCTCCGAGATACCTAGATGTCGATATACCAAGACATCGAGATAGCATAGCGACATGATTGAGCTGTCGATCCTGGGCTTCCTCCACGACGAACCGCTCCACGGGTACGAGCTGCGCAAACGCGTCGCCGCCCTGACCGGCCACGTCCGGCCCATCGCCGACGGCACCCTCTACCCGGCGATCAAACGCCTGGAGCGCGACGGCCTGCTCGGACGTGACCTCCAGCCCGGCGCTCAGGCCGCGCCCAGGCACGTGCTCAGCCTCACCGACGCCGGGCGCGCCGAGCTCCGGCGGCGGCTCGCCGAACCGGACGAGCCGTTCATCACCGACGAGAACCGCTGGTTCACGATGCTGGCGTTCCTGCGCCACCTCGACGAGCCCGCGCTCCAGGCGGGTGTGCTGCGACGCAGGCTGACCTTCCTCACCGAACCGGCCAGCTTCTTCTGGGACGGCGACCGGCCCCTGCGGGCCGCCGACTTCGACGACCCGTTCCGCAAGGGGCTGTTCACGATCGCCACCGCGACCAGCAGGACCGAGATCGGCTGGCTACGGGAAACGCTGGCCGCACTGGGCGCCTAGGTCCTGTTTCATAAGGCGTTGAGCCACTAGCCGCGATCGCGGTTACGCGTACGCCCGAAGGACGTCATCCGCCCGCGGCCAGCGCCTTGACGTCCGCAGCCGTAATCGGCTGTCCTCCCATGCCCCAGTCGCCGCTCTTGATCTCCTCGACCACGACCACCGTCAGGGGACGCATGTGCTCACCCTCGATGGCGACGATCGCGTCGGTCAGCTTCTTCACCATCTCGGCCTTCTGGGTGGCGCTGAACACACCCTCGATCACCTTCACGTTGACGAGTGGCATGGGCTCCCCTTCCCCCCGATGCGGTGCACCGATGGCACCTCACGCCGTTCAGCCGACATGCCCCTGGGCGAAGTGCACAAACTCCGCGCGGGTGAGGAGCGAAGGTGGAGGGGTATGCGCAGGTGGGAGCTGGTGTGAGGGGGAACGGGGGATCCATGCTGGGGCTGCCTGAGGGGATTCGGGGGTGCCTGTTCGACATGGACGGTGTGCTGACACGTACCGCCACCGTGCACGCCAGGGCGTGGAAGTCGATGTTCGACGACTTCCTGCGGGCCTGGAGCGAGAAGACCGGGGCCGCGTTCGTCCCCTTCGACGCGGGCGCCGACTACGACCGCTACGTCGACGGCAGGAAGCGGGCGGACGGCGCGCGCAGCTTCCTGGACGCCCGGGGCATCAGCCTGCCCGAGGGGACGCCGGACGACCCGCCCGGCATGATGACCGTGTACGGCCTGAGCAACCGCAAGAACGACCTGGTGCAGGCCATCATCGACCGGGACGGCGTGGACGTGTTCCCCGGCTCCGTCCGCTACCTGGCCGCGGTCCGGGACGCGGGGCTGCGCCGCGCGGTGGTGTCCTCCAGCGCCAACACCGAGCAGGTCCTCGCCGCCGCCGGGCTCTCCGCGCAGTTCGAGGCCCGGATCGACGGCGTCGTGGCCCGGGATCGGCGGCTCGCCGGCAAGCCGGCTCCGGACATGTACCTGGCGGGCGCCGAGGCGCTGGGGCTGGGGGCGTCCGAGGCGGCGGTGTTCGAGGACGCCCTGGCCGGAGTCGCGGCCGGCCGGGCGGGAGGGTTCGGCTTCGTCGTCGGCGTCGACCGGGCAGGGCAGGCGGACGCGTTGCGCGAGCACGGCGCAGACGTCGTGGTCACCGACCTGGCCGACCTGCTGGAGCGGGACGCGCCGTCCCGGGAGGCCGGATGATCCGGCATCCGGCGTTCACCGTCGAGCCGTGGGCGGTCCGCGAGCGGCATCTCGACCTGCGGGTGCTGGCGCAGACCGAGTCGGTGTTCGCGCTGTCCAACGGCCATATCGGGCTGCGCGGCAACCTGGACGAGGGCGAGCCGCACGGGGCGCCGGGCACGTACCTCAACGGGTTCTACGAGGTGCGGCCGCTGCCGTACGCGGAGGCGGGCTACGGGTACCCGGAATCGGGACAGACGGTAGTGAACGTCACCAACGGCAAGGTGATCCGGCTGCTGGTCGGCGACGAGCCGTTCGACCTGCGGTACGGGACGCTGCACCAGCACGAGCGGGTCCTCGATCTGCGCGCCGGCACCCTGACGCGCACGGCGCACTGGAGCTCCCCGACCGGCACTCCGGTCCGGATCAGGTCCACCCGGCTGGTGTCCTTCACCCACCGCGCGGTCGCCGCGATCCTGTACGAGGTCGAGGCCGTGGACCGGCCGTTGCGCGTGGTCGTCCAGTCGGAGCTGATCGCCAACGAGACCCAGACCTACGAGAGCGGCGACCCGCGCGCCGCCGCCCCGTTGCACGCGCCGCTGGTCGCTGAGGAGAACGTCCCCTGCAGCGACGGAACGGCGATCATGGTTCACCGCACCCGGGCCAGCGGCCTGCGCGTGGCCGCCGGGATGTGCCACGAGATCGACGGGCCGGACGGCACCCGGGTCGAGGCACAGGTCAGCGAAGACGTCAGCCGGACGACCGTGGCCACCCACCTGTCGCCCGGCCGGACGCTGCGGCTGGTCAAGTTCTTCTCCTACGGATGGTCGGCGCAGCGCTCGCGGGCCGCGCTGCACGACCAGGTGGCCGCCGCGCTGGCCTCCGCCCGCCTGGACGGCTGGGACGGCCTGCACGCGGACCAGCGACGCTTCCTCGACGACTTCTGGGAAGGCGCGGACGTCGAGGTGGAGGGCGACGCCGAGGTGCAGCAGGCGGTGCGCTTCGGGCTGTTCCATCTGCTGCAGTCGGCCGCGCGCCTGGAGGAGCGCGCCATCCCGGCCAAGGGCCTGACCGGCTCCGGCTACGACGGGCACGCCTTCTGGGACACCGAGATCTTCGTGCTGCCGGTGCTCACCTACACCTATCCCGCAGCCGTCGCGGACGCGCTGTCGTGGCGGCGGACCACGATCCCCCTGGCCCGCGAGCGCGCGAAGCAACTCGGCCTGCACGGCGCCGCCTTCCCCTGGCGGACCATCCACGGCGAGGAGTGCTCCGGCTACTGGCCCGCCGGAGCCGCGGCCTTCCACGTCAACGCCGACATCGCGCACGCGGCCACCCAGTACGTGGACGCCGGCCAGGACATGTCGTTCGAACAGCGGACCGGCCTGCCGCTGCTGGTCGAGACGGCCCGGCTGTGGTGCGCCCTCGGCCACCACGACCCGGCCGGGCGCTACCGCATCGACGGTGTGACCGGCCCCGACGAGTACACCGCCGTGGTCGACGACAACGTGTACACGAACCTGATGGCCCAGCAGAACCTCCGCGCGGCGGCCGAGGCCGCGGACCGCCATCCGGGCCAGGCCGAGCGACTCCAGGTCACCGCAGAGGAGATCCGCCGCTGGCGGGACGCGGCGGAGGCGATGTCGGTGCCCTACGACGAGCGGCTCGGCGTCCATCCGCAGTGCGAGGGCTTCACCCAGCACGCGCCCTGGGACTTCGCGGCCACCAGGCCCGACCGGTATCCGTTGCTGCTGCACTTCCCGTACTTCGACCTCTACCGCAAGCAGGTGGTCAAGCAGGCGGACCTGGTGCTCGCCATGCATCTGCGCGGGGAGGCCTTCACGCCGGAGCAGAAGTCCCGCAACTTCGCCTACTACGAGGCGCTGACCGTACGGGACTCGTCCCTGTCGGCCTGCACCCAGGCGGTGATCGCCGCGGAGGTGGGCCATCTGGAGCTCGCCTATCGCTATCTCGGCGAGGCGGCGCTGATGGACCTGGCGGATCTGGAGAAGAACACCATGGACGGCGTGCACATGGCCTCGCTGGCCGGGGCGTGGATCGCCCTCGTCTCCGGCTTCGGCGGGATGCGCGCGGGTCAGGGACGGATCTGCTTCGCCCCGTCGCTCCCTCCCGGCATCAGCCGGCTCGCCTTCCGGCTGCGCTACCGCGGCAGCCTGCTGAGCGTCGGCGTCGCCCCCGAGGCGACGGTCTACCGGCTGCTGCAGGGGCCGTCGATCACGGTGACCCACCACGGCGAGCAGATCGTCCTGAACGGGACGGAGGTCACCCGGCCCAACCCGTCGCGGCCGGCGCCGGAGCAGCAGATCCATCAGCCGCCCGGCCGCGAACCCAGCCCGCGCCGCCGCCCGCGGCCTCCGCAAAGCTCCGGCACGAGGACAGCTCCCTGATCCTGTGCCCGTACGTCACATTTTCGGCTGGATCGAGAACCTGGTCGCGTCCTGCGGGAGACAGCAGGGCGACCGATCTCACCAAGGAGGGCCGTTGACCATGGACGAGCAGCTCTTCCAGGCCGTCTACCAGCTCAACGGACTACACCGACGCCCCGAACCACCTCATCAAGGCGGGCACACCGCTCACGCTGACGTCCCGGCTGGAGTCCAGGGTGGTGGACGGCCCAGGGCTGAAATGAACCCACCCTCCCCGCTGCCGGGGGAGTGCCGGCGGCCGGAGCGCGGCCATCGAACGCATCCGGCAGGGCCGCCGGCACGGGCCCTGCCGGATGCCTTCCATCAGTTGCAGGGGCTGGAGGACCAGGTGATGTAGCCGCTGAGCCTGCCCCAGGTCGAGACCGAACCATCGCAGAACTGCGTCCTGACGCCCACCAGGTTGGTGCGCGCGGCGTCGGAGAAGTACTGGGTGTTGCACAGGTAACCGGCCGGGCAGGCAGGGACGGCCTGCGCGGCGGCCGGGATGGTGGCGAGCGTGGCGGCGGCCAGGACCGCGACGGCCAGTACGCGACGGATCATGGATCGTCCTTCCTGATTCGCAGGGAAACGGGGGAATCAGCTACAGGGTGTCGGACCAGTCCGGATGTACGGTGCGCACGCCCCTCCTGAGCGCGAAGCAGCACAAACGTTTCCTCGGCTTCATGAGCAGCCCAGCCGGTGATCGAAATGATCCGTCGCATGGAAGCAAAACGCAAGGGGCACTCATCTCCGTTGATCAGCCCCTGAGCGGTACGTCGTTCTGCTCAGTTCTCTCCTGAACCCGCGAGCAGGTGACCGGTCTCGGTGCGTCGATAGACCACGCGCCGACCGGCCCGCGTGCCGACGACGAGGTCCGCATCGCGCAGGATGGCCAGGTGGCCGCCCACGGTGCCGAGTGACAGGCCAAGGTGTGCGGCGAGTTCGCTGCTCGTCGCGGGGTGTTCGAGTTCGAGGAGGATGGCCGCCCGACCGGCACCGATGAGCCGCTCCAGCGACCGGGCGCGCGGGGACCGCGCCGCGCCGTCAGCGGATCCGCGGGCCGGGTAGACCAGTGCGTACGACGTCGGCGGCGCCTCGCACAGCCACGTGCCGCTGCTCAGCACGCTGACCGGGACGAACAGCATGCCCTCGTCGCCGACGACCCGGTCAGGGGAGGCCTGGTCGCTGAAGCGGATGGCGTCATCGCCGACCCAGGCGCTGCGGCGGCTCATGTGCTGCAGCGCGCGCGGCCACCCGTAGGCGGCCAGCAACCCCGCCCGGTAGGTGACGTCGCGTTCCAGCAGTGCCCGCCGGCGCGGCCAGTCGGGGGCCACATGAGCCTCCCACACGTACGTGAGCAGGCCGGCGGTACGGGCCGCCCAGCCGCGTCCGGTCAGCCAGGCCAGATCGTGCTGCTTCCAGCTGTGCGCCACCGACTCCTCCAACTCGGTTCGCACCTCTGCGTCGGACACCTGGGCGACCGACGCGAGCTCGCTCTCCAGAGTGGTGCGCATGCCGCCCGCCGGCGGGATCACCACGTGGCTCGGCAGCCACTTGGTCGAGCTCAGCAATCTGACCAGGCCCTCGGCGAAGGGGTCCGCCTCCAGGACGGCGCGGAACGCGCCGCGGTGGAGGCGATGCCAGGACGCCAGCCACGGATCGGTGCAGGGCCTGTCGAGCACCATCAGCGATCCCAGCGTCTCGGCGAGCGGGGACAACGCGAACCGGGACCGCGAGAGGGCCAGAGTGCTCAACCGCAACAGCGTCATCTTTCGCCTCCTGCCGAAACGATAGTGTGCGATCCGGTACGTCTGCAGACTCCTGCCCATGCTCTCAGCCCTCCTGCGACAGACAGATCTCCGCTGGTTCCTCTCCGCGCAGGCGGTGTCGCTGCTGGGCAGTTCGATGGCGCCGGTGGCGCTGGCGTTCGGGGTTCTGGACGCCTCGGGCAATACCAGCGACCTCGGCGTCGTCCTGACCGCCTACATGGTGCCGCTGCTTGCCTTTCTCCTGGTGGGCGGGGCCGTCGCCGATCGCCTCCCGCGCCGGACGGTTCTGGTGGCCGTCCACCTGGGCTCAGCCCTCACCCAGGGCGGCGTCGCCGCTCTGCTGCTCACCGGGAGGTACGCGCTGCTGCCGGTGGCCGCGCTGGGGTTCCTCAACGGCGCTCTCGCCGCGTTCACCACGCCGGCCCTGCGCGGCATCGTGCCCCAGCTTGTCCCCAGGGGCCGGATACGGCAGGCGAACGCCCTGCTGGGATCGGTGCGTAACGCCACGAAGATCCTCGGGCCGAGCCTGTCCGGGATCGCGGTCGCCGTCGTCGGCGGCGGCCCCGCCATCGCCTTCGACGCACTGACCTACCTCCTGGCCGCCGGATGCCTGGCCCGCCTGTCCCGCACCGCGGCGCCGACCTCGCCACGGCCCTCCGCAGGGATGCCGGCCGACATCCGCGACGGCTGGACCGAGTTCCGCCGCATCCGCTGGGTGTGGACGGTGTCCGTGTGCTTCTGCGTGGTCAACCTGGTGCAGGTCGGCACCTGGCAGATCCTGGGACCCGTACTGACCAGGCAGCTCGGCGGCGAGGAGACCTGGGGGTTCGTGCTCAGTGCCCGCGGCGTCGGCATGCTGGTCATGAGCGCGTTGATCTACCGGCTGGTGGTCAGGCACCTGCTGCGGCTGGGCCAGCTGATGAGCGCGCTCGGCGCGATCCCCCTGCTCGCACTCGGTGCGCACCTGGACGCCCCCTGGCTGATCACGGTCGCCTTCGTCGCCGGACTGGGCTCCTCGGTCGCGACCGTCAGCTGGGAAACCTCACTGCAGGAGCACGTTCCCGCACACATGCTCTCGCGCGTCTCGTCCTACGACGACCTGCTGTCCTACATCGCGATCCCCGTCGGCCAGCTGGGTGTGGGACTGCTCGCCGACGGGTTCGACGGCTACCAGGTGGCCGCGACCGCCGGCATCGTCTACGCCGCGGCGGCCGTCCTGCCGCTGGCCTCCGCCGCCGTGCGCCGGCTCCCGCACGCCCAGGACGACCATGCCCGCAGCGGCCATTAGGGAGTGTCCGATCGCGCGACATCTCCTTCGGACATGGCTCGCCCGCCGGCCAGAAGAACTTCAACAGCAACGCGAGCCCCAGCCGCGGCGCCGCGGACTTGCTGTCCGGCAATCCCAGCTCGCCCTCATCCGGTGTCCGGGACCGCGTCCCGCTGAGTGAGGAAGGAGTTCGCTGCCATCATCGGAGTATGACGATCGCTGCGGTCTACGCTGATTTCGCCGCGCGCGAGGCGTACGGTGTGTCGCCCACGTACGAACGCCTGGCATCTGCGGTGACGCGGGATCTCGACCTCTTGGCCCTGCTCGCCGGGCTTCCGCCGGCCAAACGGCAGCCGAACCTGCTGTTCGGCGTGGTCCGGTTGCTCGGCGGGCCGGTCGACGATCCGGCCGCGTTCCACGAGTACACGGTGGCGAACTGGCCCGTGATCGAGGCGGAGATGCGCACCCGGACCACACAGACGAACGAGGCCGGACGATGTGCCGTCCTGCTGCCGGTGCTCAACGCGCTCCCGCAGCCGCTCGCGCTGCTGGAGGTCGGCGCGTCCGCCGGGCTGTGCCTCTACCCCGACCGGTACGGCTACCGCTACGGCGATCACACGGTCGGGTCCGGTGACCCGGTCGTCGCCTGCACGCCAACCAATCTGGCGCCGCCGACCAGCCTGCCCCAGGTGGTGTGGCGGGCCGGCCTGGACCTGAACCCGCTCGACGTGACCGACCCCACGGATCTCGCCTGGCTCGACGCCCTCGTCTGGCCCGAACACACGCACCGCCGCGCCAGACTTCGGGCGGCCGCGGCCGTCGTCGCAGCCGACCCGCCGCTGCTCGTACGGGGCGACCTGGTGGACGACCTGCCGGCCCTGGCCGCCCAGGCCCCACCCGATGCGACGCTGGTGGTGTTCCACAGCTCGGTGCTGTACCACGTGCCGATGCCACGACGGGTGGCGTTCGCCGAGGCGGTACGCGGGCTCCCCGGACACTGGATCGCGAACGAGGCTCCCGACGTGCTGCCCTACGACCCGCTCCCGACGCCGCCGGGCGAGACGCTCCACAACGTGCTCGCGCTGGACGGACGGCCGCTCGCCTGGACCCGACCGCACGGCCAGGCGATCACCTGGTTCACGTGATGCGAGGGGACGCCCGCATGGATGGGCTCCGGGCCCGCCGTCCCATGATCGTCGCTGCGCCCGGCCAGCCGGATGGGCATGCGCGGGGGCCTCAGCACATCGACGGGATGCAGGTGAACGGGTTGTCCATCGGGGTCGGCAGCTGTGGCTGGGTGGTCTGCCGCGGCGGCTCGCGCGTGGGCTCCGGCGGGTTCTCCGTGTTCCGGGCCGGCGTCGGGTGGGGTGCCGAGCCGTCGTCGACGGGGCTGCTCACCGCGTCGCCCGTCCTGGTCGGCCGGGTCGGCCGGGTCGCGGGGGCCGAGCTCCCGGGCCGGGCCCGCGGCGTGGCCGGCGGGGACGACGTCCGCCGCGGGGTGCTCTTGACCTGCTGCGGCGAGGCGGTGGCCGAGGTCGAGGCCGAGGCCGGGACCGGGGCGGTGGTGGTGCCTGACGACGAGGAAGCGGCCGAACCGATCGTGGCCGAGGGCGGCGGGGGCCGGTCGTCCGCGGTGATCAGCACGCCGCCCGTGACGAGCAGCGCCACCGTCGCAGCGGCGGCCGCCGCAAGCAGCGCGCGCCGCCGCCCCCGACCGGCCTGACGCTCCGGCGGCGGGGGAGACCCGGCGGCCGGTTCCGGTACGAACTCGCGCGAGGTCAGCCCGGTGACCAGGTCGTCGGCGCCCGGCCGCGCGGCCGGGTCCTTCGACAGGCCGGCGGTGACGAGCCGGAGCAGGACGCCGTCCAGCCCGCAGACGGCCGGCTGCTCGTTCAGGATGCGGTTGAGCACGGCCGGGGTGGAGTCGGTGCCGAACGCGGGCCGCCCCGAGGCGGCGAACACCATGGTGACGGCCCAGGCGAAGACGTCGGCCGCGGCCGTCACCTGCCCGCCGCCGATCTGCTCGGGCGCCAGATAGGACGGCGTGCCCATCAGCGGACCCGTCGAGGTGTTGCCCGGCGCGTCCAGGGCCCGGGCGATGCCGAAGTCGATCACGACCGGGCCCTCGGGTCCCATGAGGATGTTGGCCGGCTTGAAGTCACGGTGCAGCACCCCGGCCCGGTGGATGGCGGCCAGCGCGGCGGCGGTGCTGATCGCCAGCCGCTCCAGCGCGGCCCCCTGTCGTGGTCCCTCGGTGGCGACCAGGTCGCGCAGCGAGGGGCCGGGCACGTACTCGCTGACGATGTAGGGTCGCCGGCCCGCCAGGTCGGCGTGGAGCACGGGCGCGGTGGAGAACCTGGCCACCCGCCGGGCGATCTCCACCTCGCGCAGGAACCTGGCGCGCGCGCCGGGATCGGTCAGCAGGCCATGGTGGAGCAGCTTGACGGCCACCTGCCGGCCGGAGGGGGCGCGTCCCAGGTAGACGACGCCCTGGCCGCCCTCGCCGAGCCGGGCGACGAGCTCGTACGGACCCAGCGTGCGCGGATCGTCCGCCACCAGCTGATCCATCTGGCCCCCTGCAACACATGAACGGACAGGACGAAAGGTGCTGCGATGATGCCTGTTCCTTCAGGCCGGCAGGCCGCTCGGGTTGGCGTCGGCGACGAGGCCGAGAACGATGTCGTGCTCCAGCAGCGCCTTGAGGGCGCTGATCAGGAATGTGAAGCCGCCGGTGGAGTCCGTCACGTGGTGGACGATCTCGTCGCCGGTGCCGGTGAATCCGGTTTCGGTGACTTGGACGTAGGTGGTGTCGTCGGGCATGGGGATGAAACGGAACTCGACCGTGGTGGGGGCGTCGGGAGTGTAGTTGCCCCAGGTGAAGCGGATCCGACGGTTTTCGTCCACCTCTTCGACCGAGGCTTGAGTCGACGCCCCGTACATCTCCCATTCCCAGGTCAGCTCGGCGCCGGGGGTCATCGTCCCGCTGCTCCTGGTGTACCAGATCTTGCTCGTGATGGCGGGGTCCACGATGGCCTGGAACACCTCGCGGACGGGGCGGCGGATGAGCATGCCGACCTTCACCGAGGGGATCGTGGTGAGGTCGAGCGTTCGTGCGGACACGCGCTGGTTCTCCTTTCGTAGTCCGGCGGTACACGGTCAACGTGTCAGGAAGGCATGTAAGGCGGTGATCAGTGCGGCCGGATTGTCCTCCTGGACGTTGTGTCCAGCGTCCGGCACGACCACGAGCTCGCCGTCCGGAACGCGCGCGACCAGGCGTTCGGCGGTGGCCTGGGGGAGCACCCTGCTGCGTCCGCCGCGCACGAGCAGTACCGGCGTCCTGCTCAGCTGAGCGGGCAGCCGATCGATGGCGGCCAGGATGGCGGGGAAGTCCGGAGGCCGTGGATCTCCCTTCGGCACCCAGCCGCCGCCGGGTGCACGGCGGAACAGCGTGCTCATGCGGTAGGCGACGCTGGCCCGGTTGGCGCGTGGATTGACCCGCATCGCGGCCTCGACCACCGTCTCCAGCTCCCGCACCGGGCCGAGCCCGCTGATGAACGACCGCACCCGCCAGGTGCTGTCGAAGTCCACGCCGGGCGCGACATCGATGAGCACCAGCCGCTCCACCCGGCCGGGACGCTCATCGGCGACGTGGGCCGCGATGACGCCGCCCAGGGACATGCCGACCAGCCGGACCCGGTCGAAGCCGAGGTGATCGGCCGCGGCGACGACGTCGGCCGCAAGGGTGCCGATGCGGTAGTCGCCGGACCAGCCGCTCTCGCCGTGACCTCGCAGATCCAGCGCGATCAGCCGGGCGGCGCCGCGCAGGCCGAGGCAGACGAAGTCCCACGTGTGCGCGGTCAGCGCGCCGCCGTGCAGCAGGAGCACCGGGGATCCCGTCCCACCCCAGTCGAGTCCGTGCAACCGGCAGCCCGCCCGGAAGAAGTGGATCTCGCGGGGCGGAGCCGGATCGTCGATCGTGACACCCAGTGCCGCCGCCAGTTCGGTCATCGCCGGAATCGCGAAGTGTCCCTGCACGCGACATCCCCCTTACCTTGAGGCTCCAAGGTAAGGGCCGCTGCCTTGGCTAGTCAAGGTAAAGTGGATGCGTGCCCACCCGAGTACGACGCCAGCCCGAGGACGCCAAGCGGCTGATCCTCGAGGCGGCGAGCAAGCTGCTCGCCGCGGGCGGCCCTGCCGCCGTGCAGGTGCGCGCCGTCGCCGCGGAGGTCGGTGTGTCCGACGCCGCGGTCAACCACCACTTCGGCACGCGCGAACGGCTGCTGGAGTCGCTGCTGCGATTCGGCGGGGCCAAACTGAAGGCCGAGCTGCACACCGTGCTGGGCACGTGGGCTGATGCCCCGATCGATCCCGCCGAGCTGGTGCGCACGTTGTCCGCGCTGTACGCGGGTGGTTATGCCGAACTGGCGCTCGCGCTGCACCGTTCCGGCTGGCGGGACGCCGGCAGCGGAATGCTGGACGAGGTGGTGGACCGGCTGCACGCCCAGGCGCGGCGGCAGTGCGCGGCCGGTGGGCGAACGCCGCCGTCACGCGAGGCGATCCAGCTGACCGTGTGTGCACTGCACCAGGCAGTCGCGACGGAGCCGCTGTTCGGCGGCGAGTTCCGCCGGAGCGTCGGACTGGACGACAACGCCCGGGATCGCCTGCTCGACTGGTGGATCGAGACCCTGCGCGCGACCGTCGCCGGACAGGACTAGTTGTTCATCGATTCCGCTGGGCCATCGCGGCGATTCCGTCGAGCAGGGCACGCAGGCCGAGGTCGAACGCGCGCAGCGCGGCCTCTGCCGCGCTGCGGTCGAGGCCGCCGTTCCGCCAGGTCCGTTCGATCGCCGGGTATCGCGCCGGGGTGAAGAAGGTCTCCCAGAACTCCTGACGGGCGGCCCACCAGTCGTCGTCCGACAGGCCGCTGAGCCGCTCGGCATGGGCGTGTTCGGCAAGGGTGGCGGTCGCGGCGTCGACGAAGGTGACGATGGAGTCGCTCGCCGCGGACACCTCGGCGGCGGACAACCCGGTCTTGGACAGAGCAGCCAGGAGGAAGTCGGCCCTGGCCAGCAAACCGGGACCGAGGGGTGGTCGGACGGTCGACACCATGCGCAACCACGGGTGGCGTTCGTGCAGGGCCATGTTCTGCTGCGCGTAGTGCTCGATCTGGTCCCGCCAGGGGCCCGATCGAGTCAGGTCGAGTTCCTGCCAGGCGGAATCCACCATCAGGTCGACCAGTTCGGCCTTGCCGGGCACGTGGGTGTAGAGCGTCATCGTGCCGACGCCGAGGGACGCGGCGAGCCGGTCCATGGTCATGGCGGCCAGTCCTTCCCGGTCCGCCAGCGCCATGGCTGCAGCCACGATCTTGTCAAGGGACACCTTGGGCGGCCGGCCGCGGCCCGATCGAGCCTGCGGGGAGCGCCAGAGCAGGCGCAAGGTCTCCCGAGGGTCGCCACCGCCGCTGCGTTCCATCAAGCCTCCCCTTTCCGTAGATCGTACGGTAATGTTTATCCGTAGGACGTACGGAAAAGGAGGACGGGCGTGCGAGTGCTGGTGACCGGGGCAACAGGGAACGTCGGGCGGCACGTGACAGCCGGCCTGGTCGAGGCCCACATTCAGGTATCGGCGCTGACCAGGGACCCGGCCAGGGCGCGACTGCCCGCCGCCGAGGTCGTCCAGGGAGATCTCACCAAGCCGGACAGCGTGCCGTTCGACGGCGTGGACCGGATGTTCCTCTTCCCGGAGCCGTCGACGGCGAAGGAGATCGTCGAACGCGCCAAGCAGGCCGGCGTGCAGCGGATCGTCGTGCTCTCGTCGGGGGCGGTGAGCGGCGGTTTCGACACGACCTTCCATCCGCCGGTCGAACAGGCCGTTCAGGAGTCCGGTCTGGAGTGGACACATCTCCGGCCGGGCGAGTTCGCCGCCAACAAGCTCTCGCTGTGGGGGCCGTCGATCCGGGCCGAGCGGCTGGTGCGGGACGCGAACCCGGACGCGGCCTGGTTCCCCGTGCACGAGCGGGATGTCGCCGATGTGGCGCTGAAAGCCCTGTTGGAGGAGGGGCATCACGGCAAG
Organism: Nonomuraea sp. NPDC005730; assembly: GCF_040630865.1. Lineage (NCBI taxonomy): Bacteria > Bacillati > Actinomycetota > Actinomycetes > Streptosporangiales > Streptosporangiaceae > Nonomuraea > Nonomuraea sp. NPDC005730. Next base: position 108,468 of record NZ_JBEXYK010000014.1, on the reverse strand, counting down.
GCGTACGACATCAACGGTCCAGAGTTGATCAGCTTGCGTGACCAGGTCGAAGCCATCGCCGACGCGCTCGGCGAAGAGGTCAGGTTCGAGGAGGTCACTCCGGCGCAGGCGCGCGAGATCTACCTGAAGATCGGAGGATTTGCTGCCGAGGCTGCGGATTTCCTGTTGGGATTCACCGACTACGACGGCAATCCGGCCGATCCGGCCGACAGCGTGGACTTCGATCCGAGCACCTTGGGCCCGTTGCCCACCGCGCAGTCCGTGACGGGCAGCCCGCCGCGGACGTTCGCGCAATGGGCGCGGGATCATGTGGAGGACTTCCGATAGGAGGTTCTTCGCGGTTCAGGGTGATCGGAGCGGCTGTCCCGTCCAGTCGAGCGACGCGGACGTGACGGCCGAGGCCGGTCGGCGAGAACGCTCGCCGGAGAGTACGGTGTCGGGTGAGTGTCTAGGGTTCCGCCGCCCGGCCCGGTTCACGCAGGCCCGGCGGGCCTGGTCCGAGCGATACCGCCGGCGGCTTCGGTGGCCACCGGTCAACTGAAGGGACAAAAGCCTGGAGGTCGTGGTTCCCGCGAGCGCGGGAGCCGGAGAGGCCTTCCGGTGTGTCCGACCGTTGTGCTGTTCATCCAGCATCTGCCCAGTGAGACCTCGCGGCAGAGCGCCTCGACTCTCGAACTGCCTACCGGCCTGATCCCCACGCTGCTGACCGCTTCAGTGCTGGCCTTCGCGCTGGCCTGGCTGTCGTCGGTGGGCGGCGTGGGTGGCGGCGTGTTGATGCTGGTCGCCTTCACCGCCCTGTTCGGTCTTCAGGTGGCCCTGCCCACCCTCACCCTGACTCAACTGGCCAGCAACGGCGGCCGCGTCTGGTTCAACCGGCGCGCGGTCCAGTGGCGGCTCATCAGGTGGTACGCCCTGGGCGCCATCCCCTTCGCCCTGGTCGGAGGTCTCCTGCTGCCCTATGTGCCGGTCGAACCGCTCAAGCGCGTTCTCGGCGCGTTTCTCATCGTCACCATCTTCTGGCGGCGATTTCGGCCGGCGCGCGCGGTACCGGCCGACAAGACGTTCGCCGCCATCGGCGCCGGTTGCGGACTCGCCTCAGCCCTGTTCGGGGCGGCGGGACCGCTCGCGGCCCCGTTCTTCCTCGTCAAGGGCTTCATCGGCAGCGCGTACATCGGCACCGAAGCTGCTGCCTCCCTGATCGTTCATCTGACCAAGATCGTCGCTTATGGCGCGGGCAGCCTGCTGTCCGTCCACGTGCTCCAGCTCGGCTTGGCCCTGACCCCGGCCATTGTCGCCGGAGCGTGGCTGGGCAAGGCGACCGTCGCTCGGATGAACGCCCATGCCTTCGTGCTGGTCATCGAGGCCGGAATGCTCGTCGCGGCGATCCTGTTGCTGGCCGGGATCTGAGCCGGGACTCGTCCTGGACGGCGTCATCAGGGCAGCGGCCAGGTCCTGCGCGCGATCCGCGTCACGCACGCCAGGGCTCGCCACCGGCCTTCTCAACGGGCTCGTCGATCAGCGTCACGATGCCCTCCAGGAGGCGGTGGAGCCCGAACTCGAACAGGGTGTCCAGGTCGAGTGAATGGAGTGGGACGAGTGCGAGATTCGGGAACGCCTTCTCGCCTGAAGGCCCCATCAGCGCCGGTGTGCCGCGGGTGTCCATCCACTGCTCGTCGGTGATCCCCGAGTGGGCCGCGGCCGCGGCCTCGGATTCCAGGTTCGCGGCCACCCCTCGGACGTAGGCGGCCACGCAGACATGGATGTGCAGGCTTGTGGCCGGGTCCAGGCCGAGTCCGTCCAGGGCGCGCATCATCCACTCGCTGTGGACCATCGCGCGGGGAGCGAGCAGGGGCCGGGTGAAGGAAACGGCCTGAGCCAGCCACGGGTGACGCTGATACATGGCCCACTGCTGCCGGGCTGCCGTCTCCAGGCGGTGGCGCCATCCGGGCGGCAAGGGCTCCGGAAGCGGGAACTCGCCGAAGGCGGCGTCGGCCATGAGCAGGATCAGCTGCTCTCTGCTGGATACGTGGCGGTAGAGGGCCATGGTGGTGACGTCCAGATCGGCGGCGAGGCGGCGCATGGACAGCGCGGCCAGCCCTTCGGCGTCGGCAACGGCCAACCCCGCGCCGACGATCCGGCCCCGGTCCAAGGACGCCGTCCGACGTCGGCGATCGTGCGGAGCCCGCGTGGGGATGCCTGTGGTGTCGACGACCGTGCCGACTCCGGGAACCGGCCGCGCCAGGCCGGCCTGCCGCAGGGCGGTCAGCACCTTGGTGGCGGTGGCCATGGCGACGCCGAATTCCCGGACGATCTGCCGCGTGGAGGGGAGCAGGTCACCGGGACGGAGCTCACCGCTGTCAACGCGCCGGCGCAGTTCGGCGGCGATGCGCAGGAAGGGCGGATCGGTGGAGGGCTCGACAGGGCTCATCACAGGACTCCCTCCCATGGGCCGCACTAGTGCACCGAACCGCAAGGTGGCCGCTGCTCCAGCCGCGTGGCCCTGGTCTGGCTAACTGTACTAGTGCGCGCTTGGTCTTGGTGGCACCTCAGTCTACGGTGCATACATCGAGCCGGGACCACCTGGTCAGAGACTGAGACGATCGGAGCACCGAGATGCCGAGCGCGATCCCCGCCCCGGTACGCGCAGCACTGGAACTGGACGGGCGTCACCTGTCCTACCTCGACTTCGGTGGCCACGGCAGGCCGCTGCTGGCCCTGCACGGGCATCTCGGCCAGGGCGCGATGTGGAGCGGCCTGGCGGCCGAGCTGGGCCCGCACTGGCGGGTCATCGCGCCCGACCAGCGAGGGCACGGCGAGTCGGACCGAGCCACGGACTATTCCCGCGAGGGGTACGTCGCCGATCTCGCGGCCTTGCTGGAGCACCTGGACGTCGGCCCGGTCGTGGTTCTGGGCCACTCCCTCGGCGGCCTGAACGCCTACCAGCTCGCCGCCCGTCACCCGGCATTGGTCCGCGCCCTGGTCATCGAGGAGATCGGCGCCGTCGTCTCAGGTCCGAGCCGTCTGGACTTCCTGCTGTCCAGTCCGTACGAGGCCGCCACCCGCGACGAGCTGGTCGCCGGGCTCGGCGCGGCGGGTCCGATGTTCGCGGACCGCCTGCGGCAACTCCCCGACGGCACCTGGCGCCTGCCGTTCCACCCCCACGACACGGTCGAGTCGGAACGCTCCAACTGGGGGGACCACTGGGCCGACTGGCTGGCGACCGACGTCCCCGCGCTGCTGCTGGTGGGCCGGGACAGCCCGATCACCAGCGGGCAGGCGCAGGAGATGGCCGAGCGGCGGCGGCACACCCGGCTGGTCACACTCCAGGGCGATCACTTCGTACACGTCCAGGACCCGGCGGGTTTCACCGGCGCGATCCAGGACTTCCTGCGAACGCTCGACGTCACCTCCGCGTGACGAGCTGGTTCCACTGGTCCTTGACGTATCTCGAAGCGGGAGTTGCCACGGACCGTCTGATCGAAGATCACCAAGTCCGCCGAACACCGGGAGTCCCGGGCCGACCTGAGCGGCCGTACACAGGACCCGGACGTCCGTGCGGACGACTTCGGAAATCGACTCACGGGGGAGGGGTGACAACCCCGCCAGAGCAGGGCGCACAGCGGGACGGCAAGCCCAAGGCGATCGGCAGGTCCCCGTCCCCGGCCTGTCCGTTGAGGAAATCGTGGACCGCCAGACATGGTCCACGCTCTGCGCCGACCGAGCCGTGGCTGCCGGCGGCCTGGCATCCCGCACGCAGCGTCCAGGACGGGGCCCGTTCGGCTGGAGCCGCGTTGTGCCACTCACCGAGAGTCAGACACGCACACCGGTACGCACTTGTATGGCTCGCTGTTCCTGTCGTTCGGGAGCGGCGGGACGCGTCAGCCGACGTCCAGGCCCGGAGGGCAGTCGACGGGCTCGGAGGTGCCGTCGGCGTGCTCGATCCGGCAGCCGTTCTCCGTGCCGTCGAACGGGCTGAAATGTCCGGAGAAGGCGGCGAAGAGGGCCAGGCCGACGGCGGCGGCGATGAGCCCGATGACGATGCCGCCGTAACCGCCGCCCACGCCGGCGTCACCGGCGGGTGCGGCCTTCGTCGGGTCCTGTGGGTCGTACAGGACGTCGGTCTCCCTGCCGATGCCCAGCTGCGACTCGGCCCAGGACTCGGCGGTCACCTCCCGCCCTTCCACGGTCGTGAAGGCCAGCACCGGACGCCGGCTCGCCCTCAGATGCTCGCCGCGTCCGGTGAACGTGGTGGCCACGTCGGTGACCACGCCCGGCACCCGCCGCGCCCCGCGGACGAACCGCCTTCCGTGCACGATCCCCCTGACCGACACCAGCGCGATCACGGCGCCGAACGCCACGAACAGCAAGGGCAGGTACTCGAAGACTTGTTCCACCGCGGCCCCCTTGGAATCGACAACACTCGGACAACGATCGAGAACGACGCATGGTTCGCGACGCCGCGGGGGAGTGCAGGGCCGGCGTCTTGCAGTGAATACTCCGATATCGTAATATCCGAAATCGTGAAGTACGAATCCGTACCACTGGACCGGTCGGCGCTGCTGGCCCTGCAGCGCGCCACCCACGCCACCTTGCATCTGATCTCCACTGAACTCGTCGACCTCGACCTGACCGCCTCCGAGATCAACGCGCTGGCCAACCTGGCCGACGGTCAAGCCCGCACCGTCTCCCAGCTGGGGGCCGCGGTCGGGGCCCGCCCCACCACGTTGACCAGCGTGCTCGACCGGCTGGAACGCCGCGGTCACATCACCCGCGGCGCGCGCGCCGGCGACCGCCGCTCGGTGCTCATCGAACTGACCGACTCCGGGCGCGCGGCGGCCGCCGTCATCACCCGGACCCTGACCGACGTCGAGAACCGCGCGCTGGAGGGCCTGCCCGCCGAAGCGGTCGCCGGCTTCCATGCCGTTCTGAACGCACTGATCAGGGAAGGGTCATGACCACACGCGACCACGAGGAGTCCTCGCCGTTCACCGAGTTGATGGGGGAGGTGATGGCGACCGCCGAGCGGTTCGGGCACCGCCAGCACGTCCGGCTGACCTGGCTGGCCGTCCGCCGCTACGGCACCACAGCGGCGGTCGACCTGGTCAGCGATGGCATCCAGCGCACCGCCCGCTACGCGGGTGCGCCGCAGAAGTACAACGCCACCGTCAGCCGGGCCTGGGTCGAACTGGTGGGCCACCACGCCGGACGGTCGGACGCCGCCGACTTCGACGCGTTCGCCGACCAGAACCCCGCGTTGTTCGACAAGAAGCTGCTCACCCGCTTCTATCGGTCCTCGACGCTGGCAAGCGACCCGGCCAGGACCGGCTGGGTCGAGCCGGACCTCACTCCGTTCCCCTGGCAGCAAGCCGCCGGGTGAGACGGAACCAACTCTCGCCCCTACCCGTCGACCTGTGGGCAGGCGGCGCCCGCGATGTTCGTCACTGGGCCGTGCGGCCAAGATATCGGTGCAGGGCTTCTCGCCCACCTGGAACGAAGGGCCCTTGATCGACCACCTTCCATAGGTCGGGCTCCGTGAGCCAGGCATGCCAAGCGATCTCGGACGGATCCGGCGTCAACGGCTCGGCGATCAAGGCCTCGTGCACCCCGAACCAGACAGGGCTGATTCCGTCCTGGCACAGGAACTTGACCAGAAAGCGGACCGGGACGCCGACGCTCAGTTCCTCGACCAGTTCGCGGGCCGCCGCGTCCTCATACGATTCGCCTACGCCCACGGCGCCGCCGACCATCACGTCATAGTGGCCGGGAAAGCGAACATGCCCCTCGGCTCGGCGCAGCACGAGGATCCGCCCCATCGGATCGCGGCAGATCGTCGTCGCGATGCGATGCATCCACCGCCGGCGCACCGCCTCTGCGCGCCCCACGACTTCCAGCACGCGGTCCCGTTCATCCACCCGCTCGACCAGCTCGCCCATGCGGCACACGCTCGCAGACGCCACCGACAACCTGGCTTGGCTCCCCGCCTCGGCCCAGCGCCACGCCCCATCCAGGCGTTGAGTCGAGGCGAGGCTGCCATCCGCGACACGGCCGGTGATCCTCTTCCCACCCGCGGATCATCCGCCGCTTGTCGTTCTGGATGAAGGTCACGGCGTAGAAGGAGCCGATCCCGGGCAGCTGGGTCTTCAGCATGTGCCGGTCCGGCGGTGGTACCACTTGGAGACGCCGGCGACGGCCAGCCCAGCTTGAAGGCGCTCGGCGGCGATCTCCGCGGGCGCGGGCTGATCGGTGCCGAAGAGCATGAGCGCGGTCGGCGTCCCTTCTGGTGGGACGCTTCGACGTCCATGAACGCGGTGATCCCGTCGATCTGGGCGAGGCTGGGGCTTCCGGTCATGATCGGCCCTTGCCCGGCGCGGAGCCAATGCCAAGCGGCGGCCGGACGCCCGCCGGCGTCCGGGCCGCGGTCAGCCACAGGCCGGTGAGCACGGCGCAGGCCAGCGTCACGGCACCCGCCACGAGGAAAGCGCTGTTGAGGCCGGACTCGAAGGAGGCTCCGCCGGACTCCCGCGTGTGGACGATCGCCCCGAGCACCGCCACGCCGAGCACCGCGCCGATCTGCCGGGTGGTGCTGCTGACGCCCGAGGCGAGGCCGCCCTCCTGCGGGCTGACCGCCTGGATGGCGGCCCCGGTCAGCGGTGACATGGTGAGAGCGAACCCGATGCCGACGACCGCCAGCCGCCACCACACGTTCCCGTAGCCGGTATCGGCGTGGACGAAGCCCAGCGCCAGCAGCCCAAGCCCGGCCAGCGCCAGGCCGATGCCGGTGACGACACGGAAGCCGTACCTGGCCGCGAGCCGGCCCGCGTACGGGCTGACGATCACCATGGCCAGCGAGACGGGCAGTGTCTGCAGCCCGGCGACCATGATCGAAGTGTGCTGGACGTAGACGAAGAACTGGGAGAAGAAGAACGACGACCCCATCAGCGCGAACCCGACCACGACCATCGCCGTGTTGGACACCGTGAACAGCCGCTGACGAAACAGCCACAGCGGCAGCATCGGCGTCGACACACGGCCCTCGACCACGACGAACGCGGCCAGGAGCACCAGTCCGGCGGCGAAGCTGCCCAGGATCACCGGCGAGGTCCAGCCTCGGGAACCGCCCTCGATCAGGCCGTAGGTCACAGCGCCCACGCCCGCGACGGACAGGACCGTGCCGGGGACGTCGATCGGCGGCGCGCTCGGGTTGCGGGACTCTCCCAGCACGCGCAGCCCGGCCAGCAGCAGGACCGCCCCGATGGGCACGTTGACCAGGAAGATGGCGGGCCAGCCGAAGGATTCCGCCAGGATCCCGCCCGCCAGCGGTCCGGCGGCCAGGCCGATGCCGCTGAACCCGGCCCACAACCCGATCGCGCTGACGCGCTCTTTCGGGGCGGGGTACGCCGCGACCAGCAGTGCCAGCGAGGCGGGGCTCAGCGCCGCGGCCCCGACGCCCTGCAGCACCCGCCCGGCGATCAGCCAGCCGATCGAGGGCGCGAGCGAACACACCACCGATGCGGCGGTGAACACCACCACCCCGGCCAGGAACACCCGCCTGCGGCCGAACCGGTCGGCGAAGACGCCGCCCGACAGCAGCAGCATGGCCACCAGCAGCACGTAGGCGTCGACGATCCACTGCAGGCCGGTCAGCCCGGTGTGCAGCCGCTGCTGCATGTCGGGCAGGGCGGCGCCGACGATCGTGTTGTCGAGCAGCACCATGAACTGACCCGCGCAGGTCAGGGTGAGCAACGCTTTCACGTACATCTCTCCTAAAAGCAGTTAGTGACTGCGTTAACGTAGACCCTCGCAGGCTCTAACGCAAGTCTCCACTGCGTTAAGGTGGGGGCATGGATGAGCAGGGGCGGGCCAAGCGGCCCGGCGGGCGCAGCGCCCGGGTCCGCGCGGCAGTGCACCAGGCCGTTACCGAGCTGGTCAGGGAACGCGGCTACGGAAATTTCACCGTCGGCGACATCGCGGCCCGCGCGGGCGTGGCCGACACCAGCCTCTACCGCCGGTGGGGCAACCTCCAGGCCCTGCTCAGTGATGTGCTGCTGACCCGGCTCAACGCGCAGTCGCCGATGCCCGACACCGGCAGCCTGGCCGGCGACCTGCGGACCCATGCCGCCAACGTGGCCCGCGAGGTCACCGGGCCCGACGGCCTGGCGCTGGTGCGGCTGACCCTCGCGCTGTCAGGCGAGGGCCAGCAGGGCCTTCAGGCACGCGACGAGCTTCTGGCCGACCGCACCAGCCAGTTGCAGGCCGTGCTCGACCGTGCCCGCGACCGCGGCGAGGACCCGCCTGACGTACTGGAGGTGCTGGACCACCTCCTGGCGCCGATCTACATGCGGGTCCTGTTCGGTGCGGGCCCGCTCACCCCTGAATACCTCGACGGGCTGGTCGACCGGTTGCTCGCCTGATCCGGTCCGTCGCGCCGTGGAACCGGCGTGCCAAGGAGCACTACGTGAACCCCGTGCACCCACCGACTGCCGACCTGCACGAGCACTACCGGCAACTCCGCTCCACCCGCCCATGGCTCGACGTGAGCATGTGCTGGACCGTCGTGGTCCCGGATGACGGGCAGGCGCTCCCTTTGGGTCAGCTCGCGGTCATCGACCAGACCACAGGAGCAAGGCTGACCAGCGAATGGCTGGAACAACCACACCCGTACACAACGGTCCGCAGCCCGACGCAGCCCAAGGAGGGCCGGGTCAGCTCCACGCCCCGTCAGACCAAAGTCATGAACAGGCTATGACGCAGGCGGGCGGTGGGGAGATCAAAGACATATGATGGACAAATGCGGCTGTGGTGGCGGCGCCCAACCCAGAATCATGTCATTGCTGAACATATGCAGAAGTTCTTTCGCAGCGTGCACCAAGGTGAGCAACCGGAACAAGTAGCGAAAAAGTACGCGGCCTACTTCTGGGACCGGGACGCGGACACCTTGCGAGACATGAGATCACTCACCCAACATGAGTTCGACGTGAGCCTCGGCTTCAAACAAACCGACCTCGCTGCCATCACGAAGCGCGTTTCGCTCATTTCCGACACCCTCCTTCTTGCGGATGGCATGGGTGGGACGTATCACGAAATCGGACAGACCGGAATCCACTGGGACGACCCGGGCAGACGCTCAGGTAGCAAACCGCAATTCCCGCCCGGGACGCCGGCCGACTTACCGGCATCGATGCTCCATATGGCAGCCGTCCGTGAGCCTCGTGAAGACTGGAGGGAGGACTACTTCGGCATCAGAACGCTCGATCTGGCGCAGCTCGGAACTTGGATCCTCCAGGCCCAACCCCTCCTGCAAGCCGGGCTGACCTGGTACCTGCCCAACTACTGCCTTCGCACGCAGCAGGTGAAGAAGGGACGCCCGGTACAAAGGACCAGGTCGATCCGTGAAGCTCGGGCGGTTGACTTTCTGCTCAAAGGACGGCGTGCCATCGAGGCGTCAGGCGAAGAGCCCGTCAAGAGCCGACTCGTCCGACCGATCTTGGACATCAAGCTGCCCTACATCGACGGCGTAGGTCTTCGGGACTTCAGTAAAATCACTGTCGAGGAGTTCGGGTCCTACGACCGTTTCCGTACCTACCTGCGCGGGAAATTTCTCCAGCTCGACGAGGCCCAAGACGCCGTTCAGGCCGAACTGGCCCTGACCCGGATCGGCCTGGAGATCCGGGAGCAGATTCAAGAATGCCAGGCCGAAATGGCCAAGATCCAAAGGACCAGAGCCCTTGCCGCGACCGGCGCCGTACTCGGGACAACGGGAGCGACCCTCACTGCGGTGTACGGTCCGGCTCTGACCGCCGCGCTTGGAGTCCTGGGCGCCAGCGGTGGAATCTGGAGCATTGTCCAAGCGATCAGCCAGAACAGTGTCCGGACACTTCGCGAGGGCAGGTGGTACTACATCTGGACCCTCGATCAAGCGTTTGAACAGAAACGCGCGAAAGGCTACACGCGCAGTCCAAAACGCTCGAAGAAGCGGCGTTAGGGTCGGGGCCTGCGCTGTCCTCGCGCGAGCCGCCCGCACCAGCACCTGTCCAGTGCCGGGGATCGGACGGTCGACCGGCGCAGGACCTCGCTGCCGCCGGACTCGTGGAGCCGTACTGCCTTCATGCGCTTTCCTCCAGGGTCTTGTAGCGGAGGTGCGCCGGCTCGTGTTCGACCCTCTGACCGCCGTGCAACGCCGCCACCTCGGCGCGGCGCTCTCCAGGGTCGCCGACACCCTGCGGCGGGGGACAGGCTGTGGCCCCGCCGGATGAGTGCGCTCACCGCCCATCCGGCGTCCGCCGGCGCGTGATCGGCCGGCTTCTGACGGCGCAGCAGCTCGGCGAAGGCGGTAGGGCGCGCCGGCGTCGAGCTGTTCGCGCGACGGCGTCCGCGAGCGACGCGCTCATGCCTCCTTGACGGGGGAGCCGCCCTGCTCTTGCCAGGGCGTGGCCGCAGGCCGATCCTGGAGCGGGGCGACGCGACCGGCGGGGGACGAACCATGTCTCGACACACAGCATCCGTAGCCGTCACCTGCGTCCTGATCGGCGGCCTGATCTCGGGCTGCGACCAGAGCGACTGCGCCTCGAAGGCGATCGCCGGCGTCTATGAGTCCTATTCGCCCATCGTCCTCGCCGTCCTGCCTGAGGTGGTGCCGAAGGCGATCCCGGGGATCGCGGTCAGTCTCGGCCTGTTCGCGGCGGACGCCCTGGCCCGATACCTCATCGAGCACGCGGTCCCGAAGGACAAGACGTGGCTGCTGATCGAGCAGACGCTCCACGGGCAGCAGCGGACAACCGTGTTCGAGCTCGGCACCGATCACGAGCTCAAGGTCAGCGTCAACGGCGCGCAGCTCAAGCACGTGGACCTCTACGTCAAGGAGCGCCAGATCAAGGTGATCATTCCGCGCGGCACCGCGGCGGAGGTCTCCGTCACCGACGCCGGGAACGGCGACGAGGTCGCGCTGCGCGGCACCGTCCCCGGCGACCTGGACGGCTCCCTCGACCTCGACACCGGACACACCTTGCCGGACGACTCGCCCGGAGCCCGCGCGGGGGACATCCAGATCGAGACGTTCGGCTTCAACCTGGGGCCGAAACTGGTCAACGGGGCAACGGCCGCGCGGGTCGCCGGGACCGGCCGGCCGACGCTGCACGCCTGCATGTCCATGCCCGCCACGGCCTGGACGAGCGAGTTCCAGGACTGGCAGCCAGGAACCGCGGACAGCTCCTGGTGCGTCAGGACCAACGCGGGGCACTACGGCCTCGCCGTCCCGAAGCAGACAGGCGTCTTCTCGATCGGCGACACCGCGGATGCCGGTGCCGTCTCCTACCTGCTCTGGGCCCAGCCCGGCCTGCCCGCGGCCCCTGCCACCGCCGTCCCCGCAGCGCGGATGGACGAGTGCTGACCCGGGCACGAGCACACGCCGGTGGCCACCGTCCGACGAGGGAGCCCGCTGCCCGTTCCTGTGCTCATGTGAGGCTGAGCGGGGCCGGTTCCACGTCGAGTTCCCTCATCGCCTCGGCATAGAGCCGGTAGCGTCTACGGGCCTCACCGTGGCGGCGAGCTTTGGTCAACGTTCGAACCAGGTCCAGGTGGGCTGCCTCGTCGTAGGCATCCCGCTCCAGCAGCCGAAGCAGGTAGCGAACCGCCCTGTCGGGGTCGTCGGCCGCCTCCGCGAGTGAGGCCAGTTCGCGAAGCAGGGCCTGGTGTACGGCGCGAGCCTCTTCACGAAGAGGCTCCAGCCACTCGGCATAGGGGGAGTCCTCGCAGACGTCCCCGGTGTAGCGAGCTTCAGCCGCGACAAGGCGATCCTCATCTTCGGAGGCGAGCGCCTCGGCGGCAGCGGAGAGGAACTCCTCGACATCGGTACGGAGTCCGACCAGCTGGATGCTGTACTTGTCGGCACGAACGAACTCCCCGGGGCCGAACTTCCGTTGCGGATCCAGGACCGAGCGCACGGTGGACAGAGCGACCGAAAGCCGGTTGGAGCAGGACGCGGGCTCCTCACCCGGCCAAAGGATCTCCATCGCCGCTTCCCGGGCGACAGTGCGGCCGCGTTGGCACGCCAGCCAGGTCAGCAGGTCGCGGGCCTTACGGGACTGCCATTCGACAGCGCTGCCGCGGCGGCTGAGCCGTACTCCACCCAGCATGCAGAACCGCACAGCGTCATGGTCGAGGAGCGTGATCCCGCGGAGCAGGCCGGCGCCGGAGCTGTGCGGCCCGCGGATGCCGACGCGGCGGAGCTCCTGCTCGGCCTCGTCGAGGCCGGAGCCGTGGAGCCGCGCCCGGGCGAAAGCGTTACGCGCGATGTCCACAGGGCTGCCGATCTGTGCCCAGATCTCCGCTGCGGACGCCAGCAGGTCTGCTCGCTCGCCGGGGGATTCGGCCACAGTGAAGGCCGACAGTTCCAAGGCCGCCGCCATCTTGGCCCGGTCGCGGCGGCTGACAGCCGCCTCGTGGGCGGATCGGGCGTAGGCGCCGGCTTTGCTGCGGTCGCCGGTCTCCGCCCAGACCCAGCCGGCGGCCAGGAGCGCGTCCACCCGGCTGGAGCCGCCGCCCGCCGCGACCGCGCGTTCGGCTAGTTGTACGGCCAGCGCCGGATCGTCGACCGCGTGGACGCAGGCCAGTCCGGCCAGGGCTGTCTGCGTCAGATGGGCGTTCTGGAGTTGTTCGGCATGCTTCAGGGAGTTTTCGAAGCTGATTCGGGCATGCATCAGCTCCCCGCGTTCCAGATAGACCTTGCCGAGCCCCGTCAGTGGGTGGCCGAGCTTGTCGCTGCCCACCCGGCTGAAGATGTCGCGTGCCCGCTGGAAGTCGGCCAGGGCTTCGTCGAGTCTGCCCAGTCCCATGAGTGCATCGGCGCGGTTGTGCAGGGCGATCGCGGTTTGGACGGGGTCCCCGACCAGGTCCGCTCGCCGTACCGACAGGTCGCAGTCGGCGATGGCCTCTTCGTAGCGGGCCTCCTCCGTGCGGCTCGCGGCGCGGTTGGCCAGGACGCGGGCGGACAACAACAGGTCTCCTGAGCTCTCCGCGAGGGCGAGGGCGAGGGCGCTGTGCCGTTCGCTTCCGGCCCCGTCGCCGGCGTCGTGGGTGACCATGGCCAGCGCGGTGTGTGCGCAGGCGGCAGCGCGTTCGTCCTGGCAGAGGTTGGCCATCGCCAGGGCCTGTTCGGCCAGCTGGGTCGCCTCCACGCTTTCGCCGACCAACCAGCGGGCGCTGGCGGACCAGGCCAGCAACATCGCCCGGTCGGAGGAGCTCGAAGAGGGCAACGGAAACGCCGAGCTGTCGAAGCCGCCGGCCAGCTCGAATGTCGACAACGCCGCCTTGTAGTCCCCCCGCTGGTAATAGATCATCCCCATCCGCCAAGCCACCGCGGGGTCAGTGGCGTCGACCTGGCGAAGGCACTCCAGCGCGCCGGCCCAGTCCGCCTGAACCTGGCGTGCCTGACCCTCGGCCAGATTCACGGCACATGTCCGCGACTTCTCCGGCACGGCGCCGCAAGCCCGAACGAGCTCAGCCGCGTGCCCCTTGGCGAGCAGCGATGCATGCCACCTTTCGATCATCGCCACCCGATGGCCGGGCTCGTCGCAAACCGCCAGCGCCTCCCGGACGAACCCATGCGACTCATACCAATGGGCCGCCGCCGGCACCCGGCCGACATCACCCATGAACTCCCGCACCAAGGTCGACACCACGTAACCCTGATCGCAGGGCGTGATCAGGATGTGCTGAGCGGCCAGGGCCCGGAGCTCCTCCCGGGAGACGGCGACCCCCATCGCCTGGCACAGCTCGTCAGTGAACCACGGCAGCCGAGCGGTCGCGCGGAGGAATGCCTCATGCTCGTCCTTCACCACCTCCTCGACCAGATAGTCGAACAGCGGCGTGGCAGCGATTTGCTTGGCACGGTCCGACAAGGGCAGGCCGCTCAGCCAGCTCAGCGTGAGCCGTACGGCGACCGGCCACCCCTTGGTGAGCTCGTGAACCTCCTCCGCCAGGTCATCCGACCCCAGAACGATCAAGGAGAGTGAGCGAGTCTCGGCAGGAGTGAAGGCCAGCTGTTCCGTCGACACCTGGAAGACATGGCCCAGGCCGCGCAGGCGCTGGATCGGGAAGGGCACGGCGGAGCGGGAGATCAACACCAGGTGAAGGTCGTCGCCGCCGTGGTGACAGAACTCTTCGAGCAGGCGCGCCCCAGGGGTGCCCGGCTCGATCCGCTCCACCTCGTCGATGACGAGGATGGTCGGCCGGGAGACGGCGGCGGCCAGCTCGGTGGCGAGTCCGGCGGAGCGGACCCATCCGGCCGGCGCGCCCAGGGCTTCGCAGCTCTCTTCGATCAGGGTGGCGTCGTCAGTCCAGGTCAGCCACGCCACCGGGTGCTCAGACCGGGCCCGCGTCCAGCCGCGTACGGCCGAGGTCTTACCGCCGCCCGGGCCGGCGGTCACCACGGTGAGCCGGTGCCGCGGGATCTGATCGAAAAGGGCGGTGAGTCGCGCCCGTGGCAGCAGAGGCTCGGTCGCCGTCACAGCGAGAAGTATCTGCCGGGCTGGACTTCAAGGCAACTGAAGATGCATTTCTACCGTCTGGCCCGATCTTCTCTTGGTCGAACGCCCTGGCTACGACTCGGACGCGCCCGCGGTCAGCCGTTCGACGGCCTTCCAGAGGTCGGCTTCGCGTCGGGGGTCGTAGGACTCCTCCGACGAGCGGCCCACGCGGTCGCGGTCGACGTAGGAGCCGGTCGGCGCCCGGAGCGTGCCGAGGACGACGTCAGCGAGGTGGCGGCCGGCGGCGTCGGGGCTCGTGGCGAAGGGGGTGAGGATCATCAGGGGCATGATGCGCCGCATGGCGAACCGGGAGAGAGGATCGGCGTTGCGGGCCAGGCCGGTGCCGGGCACGAACCCCGGGTTGTAGGCCACGACGTCGATCCCGGACGGCAGGCGGCGGGCGTACTCGTGCACCAGGTAGATCGCGGCCAGCTTGCTCGTCGAGTACGCGGTGCGCCCGCCGGCCGCGGTGTGCGGCTTGGCGAACGCGCCCGTACGGGCCAGAGCGTCCGGGGACCTCCAGACCGGCCCCGGCACCATGCCCAGGTTGTGCCTGAGGTCGCCGAAGTGGGTGTCACTTGACGTGATCACAATCCGGGCGGGGGCGGCGAAACGGTCCTGGAGCAGGCGTACGAACAGATGGTTGGCGAGCACGTTGACCGTGAAGGTGGACTCCAGCCCCTCCGGTCCCTCGGTCAGCGCGTTGGTGTGCTGAATGCCGGCGTTCCCCACGAAGCCGCGCAGCGGCGGCAGGTCACCGCGGTCGAGCCGGTCGCGGATCTCGATGGCGGCCGCGCGGACGCTGTCCAGCGAGCCGAGGTCCGCCTGGACGTGCGAGACCGGATGCCCGCCCGAGGAGAGCTCCGCGGCGAGCCGCGCGCCGGAGGACGGGCGGGCGACGACGAGGAGGTGCGCCTCCGGTGACCGGCGCAGGATGTGCCGGGCGGCGACGCGGCCGATGCCGCGACTCGCGCCCGTCATCACGATGGTGTGCTTCATGCCAGGTTCCTTCGCTGTTCCACCGGTGGCGCCCGCTTTTCGGGCGCAGGTCCACGTTCGTCTCAAGTGCCGCCACCAGCCAGTGCACCGTCCGTCACCAGGACCGGCAGTACCCAGGCTCGTTCGTCGCCGTGTGGCGAGAATGGGTGCATGGCTGCCTCCCGCTCTGATTTCGCCGCGCTCTTGCGCGCCTGGCGTGACCGTCTCTCCCCGGCCGACGCCGGCTTCACGGCGACGGGCGGCCGTCGCGCGCCGGGACTGCGCCGCGAGGAGCTGGCCCAGCTGGCGGGGCTGTCCGTCGACTACGTTCTGCGCCTGGAACAGGCCCGCGCCAAGAACCCCTCGGCCCAGGTCGTCGGCGCTCTCGCGCGCGCCCTCCAGCTCGCCCGCGCCGAGCGCGACCAGCTTTACCGCAGCGCCGGGCTGCTGCCGCCGCAGGACGGGACCGTCGACACCCACGTGCCCCCAGGCATCCAACGGCTCGTCTCGCGCCTCGGCGATGTCCCGATCGGCGTGTTCGCCGCGGACTGGACCCTGGTGTGGTGGAACACCATGTGGAGCGCCCTGCACGGCGACCCCGCCGCCCTCCCGGCCGCCGAGCGCAACCTTGCCCGTGCGCTCTTCGGCAACGGCGCCGCGAGCGCCTTGATGCTCCCCGTCCGGTCGGAACGCGGACCGGAGGCCTTCGCTGCCTCGATCGTCGCCGACCTCAAGGACGCCGTCTCCCGCTATCCCACCGACGCCCGGCTCGATCGTCTCGTACGAGAGCTACGCGAGACCTCCGGCGCCTTCGCTCATCACTGGGCCGCGCAGACGACTGCCGCCCCGCATACGACCGACACGAAGACCATCCGGCACCCGCAGGTCGGCGACATCCTGCTCGATTGCGACGTCCTCATCGTTCCCGACGCCGACCTGCGCATGGTCACCTACACGGCGGCGACCGGAAGCACCGAGGACGGAAAGCTCGAGCTTCTCCGCGTCACGGGAGGCCGCGTCGCCACCACACATCGCTGACCGGCTGCCGCGCTACTCGGCGGCGAGGGTCGCCAGCGCGGTGGAGAAGGGCCGTGCCCAGGGGTGACCGCGATGCCGCGACGAGGAGATCGGCGAGCCAGGGCGGGAGGAGTGAATCTACAAAGTAAAGGCCCTCGGTTTGTGCACCCCATTCGTACTCCACTGCAAACAAATGGAACGGGCTACGCCCGTACTCACTCGCCAAAATCATGGAGTCGACCGCCGGCGCGCACGGGTGACCTGGTGACGCCACCACCTCACCTGGCGTGGACGGGCGCGTATCCGTGCTCCGTGGAGCGGCGGCCCGGCTCTGAGCGCGGGCCTGATTGGCCGCTGCTCTGTCCAATTTGTCCAAGCTTCGATCTTGTGCGCGGGCGCGGGCTACTGTGGCGACGGCCAGCAGTCAATGGCAGTAAGGGCTGGCCGAAAACCCGAGGAGAAGACGAATGAGAAGAACGTGGCCAATGGCGTTGGTGGCACTCGCCACGGTCGTCATGGGCGGCGCGACGCCGGCGAGTGGTGCCGCCGTTGATCCGGCAACAAAGGCAACGACGGCAACGGCTGCGGTCTGCGGAAGCTCGTCGCTGAACGGCCCCACCGCACCGCCCGCCGGCGCGGTGGTCGTGCCCGCGGGCGACAACAGCGGCGTGGACTTACGCAAGGCGAACACCACGTACTACTTCGAGACCGGCACGCACACGCTGGAGCCTGCCCAATACGCCCAGATCCTGCCCGGTGAGAACGCGACGTTCATCGGCGCGCCCGGTGCGGTGCTGGACGGGAAGGGGGTGAACCAGTACGCGTTCGGCGATACGGCGACCGGGGTCACCATCCGGTATTTGACCGTCACCGGGTTCGTCGCGCCGCAGGAAGAGGCTGTGGTCAATCACAGCGCCGCCGACGACTGGGTGCTGGAGCACAACACGTTCCGGGGCAACTCCGGCGCGGCGCTGATGGCCGGGGCCAGGAACCGGATCCGTGGTAACTGCATCAAGGACAACGGCCAGCTCGGGCTGAACGCGTCGCAGCACGGCGATCACATCACCGGTCTGGTGGTGGCGGACAATGAGGTGACCGGCAACAACACCGATGACTGGGAACATCAGGGTCAGGGGTGCGGATGTACCGGTGGCCTGAAGTTCTGGGCGGTGAACGGTGCCGACGTGACCGGCAATTGGGTGCACCACAACCACGGGCCGGGGATCTGGGCGGACACCAACAACAACGATTTCCTCATCGAGAACAACCTCATCGAGGACAACGAGTCGATCGGGATCTTCTACGAGATCAGTTACAACGCCGTGATCCGGAACAACATCCTCCGTCGCAACACCTGGAAGGCGGGTGCCGAGCGGGCGGCGAAGGGGGACTCGTTCCCCGATGCGGCGATCTACCTGTCCGAGGCGGACGGTGAGCCGCGCATCCCGGCGCGGACCGGCAAGATCGAGGTCACCGGCAACCTGCTCGAGAACAACTGGGGCGGGATCACGGCGTGGGCGAACGCGGACCGGTTCTGCGGCAGCAGGGCCTCGACCACCAGCGACTGCACGTTGATGGTCGGGCCGGCCAACACCTCGAAGTGCTCGGCGCCCGCGATCAAGGACGAGCCGCTCTACACCGACTGCCGCTGGTGGACGAAGAACCTCGACATCCACCACAACACGTTCTCCTTCGACCCCAGTGCCGTCGACGGCGGCTGTTCGACGCAGTTCTGCGGGCAGATGAGCTTGCTGTCCAACTGGGGTACGGCGCATCCGGAGTGGTCCCCGTATCTGGGAGAGAAGATCGAGAAGTCGATCGTCTACGAGTCGAACAACTCCTGGCACGACAACACCTATATGGGACCGTGGCAGTTCCGGATCTATGACATGGGCAGGCGCGTGACGGCCGCAGAGTGGGTCGGTCCCCAGTACGGCCAGGACGCCGGCAGCACGTTCGACGGCAGGTCGCCGGAGACGCCGCCGATCACCGAGCAGAACTTCGAGGACGTCTCGACGGCGCCCTACTCGGCGTGGTACGGATCGAGCGTGGCGCACCGGACCGGCGACGCGCACGTTGGTACGGGCTCGCTGCAGCTGACCAGCACCGAGGGGTCGGGCAGCGCGGTGGCGCTCGACAAGTACCCCGGGTACAGCGGTGTGATCGCCGGTAAGAGCTATCGTGTGTCGCTGTGGTATCGGGAGGCCGTGGCCACCATGCCTACTGTCACGTGGAACGTGCGCTGGCGCGACGAGGGCGGTGCGGTGCTGCGTACCGACGCGATCCCGCTGGCTCAGAAGACGGTTTGGACCGAGGCGGCCGGCACGTTCGCCGCGCCGGTGGGCGCGACCCGCGTTGACTGGACCTTCGTCTGGAGCGCCCCCGTCGGTTCTGCATTCCGGATCGATGACGTGGCGATGCGTGGCGCGGATACACAGAAGGTCTGAAGAACGCGGAGGCTCCAGGGGTGCGTGAAGCACCCGGTCTGATGCCCCCACAAGTGGTCATGGCAGGTCATGGGCCCGGTTCTGGACTTCGGGAGCGGGCCCTTGACGGAAGAGGGGCGTCGGCCCCGGTTTCCCCGGGTTCGTCCGCACACTGGCGTTGGTCGCCGCGCTCGGGCTGGGAACTCAGCTGTTGGACGCCTACACCTCGGCGAACGTCACTCCCAATACCATCGGCGAGCTCGTCTTCGGCGGTGCGCTGGCCGGCGTGCTTGTTCCGCTGCTGGTTCGTACGGCCAGTGACCGCGACGTCGACGACGGCCTGTTCGCCCAGTGGCTGCTGTCGCTGGTGGTTTATGGCCTTGGAGCCGTGATGATCGTGACGATCGTCGCCGCGCCGTTCATCGTGGTCGCGGCCAGGCCGTTTTTGTGGTGATCACCCGGATCGTCTCGCAGGCCGGGTCCGGCGCCGTCAGCGTTTACTCCAACGCCTACACCCTGTTCCAGCTGCCCTGCGCTGTCATCGCGGTCTCGGGATCGCCCTTTACGCCTTGGCCGCGCGAGTCCTGCGTATCACCGAGTTCAGGGCCCTTACCGCCGCTTTGCGGATCAACAACAGCTGACCGCCAGGACTGCCGGCCGCAGCCACACAGGCCCTCGTATGGCAACGTCCGAGTTCGAGGCCGGCGACCTTCACCGCCGCCATGTTGCGCTTCCCGGACGTGGTCGCGGGCGCCGAGACACTGCGCGAGGCCCTGCGGGGCGCGGCGGGCACCTGGACCAGCGTCAAGGAGGAGGAGGGGCGACCGTCCCGCCCGGCGATGGGCTGGGCGGGGTGGCCGTGCGGCGTCGTCCTTCGGCTTCAGCGGCTTCGGCGCGATGAGTCGCGGGGGATCTTGCCCCCAGGGGCCGGTCAGGCCTTGACGGCGAGTCCGCCGTACATCGAGACCATGGAGTCCTCCACGAGCAGCGCCTGGTCGTCGGGTCGCCACCGGTGCACCGGCACCACACCCGGCTCGATGAGCTTGAGTCCGGTGAAGAACTCTTCGATCTGCGCTCTGGTTCGGGCCTTGGACATGATGCCGCGGCGGTTGTACTGGGCGACGGCTTCGCTCACCAGCTTGCTCGGCGCGCTGTCGATCGTGATGGTGGACAGGGCCAGGAAGCTGCCCGGTGGCAGCGGCTTCATCAGGTGCTCGATGATCGAGTGGACGTCGGCGTCGTCGCGGATGAAGTGCACCACGGCGATGAGGCAGAGCGCGACGGGACGGGTGAAGTCGAAGGTGTCGCGGACCTCGGCCGAGCTGATGATGGCGTCCGGGTCGTTCAGGTCGGCCTGGATGTAGCGGGTTCTGCCCTCCGGGGTGCTGGTGAGCAGGGCGCGGGCGTGGACGAGGACGAGCGGGTCGTTGTCCACGTAGATGATCCGGGCGGTGGGGTCGGCCTGCTGGGCCACCTCGTGCAGGTTGGGGGAGGTGGGTAGTCCGGTGCCGATGTCGATGAACTGGTCGACGCCGCGCTCGGTCGCGAGGTGGCGGGTCACCCTGACCATGAAGTCGCGGTTGGCGCGTACGGACGTCGGCATGTAGGGGGCGATCTTGATGACCTCCTCGGCCGCTGTGCGGTCGGCCGCGAAGTTGTCCTTGCCTCCCAGGAGGTAGTCGTAGACGCGTGCCGAGTGCGGCACGTTCGTCTTGAGGTCGACCCCCATCTGCCTGTCGCCGGCCACCTCCGCACCTCCGTGTTGATCAACTGCCATGTGCCCCACGTTAGCGGGATTCAGGGGGCGGGATCTGGCGAATCCCACCTGGAACAACAACATCCTGATTTATCTCGACAGCCCGGCCTCGTACCGGCCAAGAGAAGGGGCACGCGAGGCCCGGCGGCGGTGCCTCGTCGGCGTGCTGTGACCGTCGCCTGCACACGCCGAGCGCTCACGCCTTCCGGCGGGGTTGCGTCGCCGCACGTGGCCGGGGACCATGTCGCTCTCGTACATCGCGTCGTCGGTGTCGAACGCGATGCCGTTCGACGCCCGCAGTGGACGCGCCCGGAGCAGGCGCTCCGCCTTGCGGTTCATCCCGCCAGCACCTCGTCCATGCCGCCCTCCGCGCGCCAGCGGCGCAGCAGGTCGTGGAAGGCGATCGGGCCCGGTCCGTACGTCAGGCTGATCGGGCGGGGTCTGCCCTCGTTGTTGTAGTAGCCGGGCGTGCACTCGGCCTGGAAGCGGGTGTTGTCCGGGGACAGCTCGCGGATGGTGGCGACCCACGCCTCCTCGGCGTCCTTGCTGGGCTCGATGACGGCGACGCCGCGTCGTCGGGCCTCGGCGATCACGGCGCCGATGTGGGTGGCCTGCTCCTGGAGGATGTGGACGAAGTTGACCGCGGAGGCGTTCTGCAGCGGGCCCAGGTGGAACAGGTTCGGGAAGCCGTGGCTGTAGAAGCCGTGCAGGGTGCGCGGGCCGGTCTGCCGCCAGGTGCCGAGCAGCGGTTCGCCGCCCCGGCCGTACACCGGCAGGGCGCCGGAGACGATGCCGGATACGCCGACCTCGAAGCCGGTGGCGAAGATGACGCAGTCGACCTCGTACTCCCGCTCGCCGACCACGACGGACGTCTCGGTCATGGCGGTGATGCCGCCGTGGTCGGCGGTGTCGACGAGGGTGACGTCGGGCCGGTTGAACGTCTGGAGGTAGTGGTCGCTGAAGGTGGGCCGCTTGCACATGTAGCGGTACCAGGGCTTGAGCAGTTCGGCGGTGGCGGGGGCGTCGACGATCTCGTCCACGCGGGCGCGGATCTCGTTCATCTTCTGGAAGTCGGCGATCTCGTCGAGGTACGCGCGCTGGTCCGGCGACGGGGTGGTGTCGACGACGCCGGTCAGCAGGTTGCGCTGGAGCCGGGCGGTGCTGGTCCAGCCGTCGTCGATCAGGTCCTGATCGGCGTGGCCGCCGGTGACGACGGTGAGGAAGTTGTCCATGCGTTCGCGCTGCCAGCCGGGCTTGAGGGCGGCGGCCCAGGCCGGGTCGGTGGGGCGGTTGTCGCGTACGTCGACGGTCGAGGGGGTGCGCTGGAAGACGTACAGGTGGCGGGCGTCGCGGGCCACGTGCGGGATGACCTGGATGCCGGTGGCGCCGGTGCCGACGACGGCGACGCGCTTGTCGGCCAGCTTGTGCAGGCCACCCTCGGCCGAGCCGCCGGTGTAGGCGTAGTCCCAGCGGCTGGTGTGGAACGTGTGCCCGCGGAATGTCTCGATGCCGGGGATGCCGGGCAGCTTCGGCTGGGCCAGGGTGCCTACGACGCGCCGCTCAGCCTGGTCGCCCGCACCGCCGGGGTCGGCCAGGGCAGTCTCTATCGGCACTTTCCTGACCGGCTCAGCCTTGCCCTGGCCGTCTTCGACGACGGCGTGGCCGAATTGGAGACCCTGGCCGAGGAGCCCGGCGCCACTCTCGACGACGTGCTCACGCTGATCACCGAGCAGATCATCGGCGCCACCGCGTTCATCGACATGGTCGACGCGAACACCGCCGACCCCCGCGCCCTGGCGATGCGCGATCGCGTGGGCAGCGTGCTGGCCGGCAAGCTCGCCGAGGCCCAGCGGGCCGGGGCGGCCCGTGCGGATCTCGACAGCGAGGATCTGCTGCTGGCGGTCAGCATGCTCGCCGGCGCTCTCGCCAAGCGGCCCGCGCCGGCGCGGCGCGTCGCAGCCGCTCGTGTGTGGTCGCTCCTCCGCCGGGGTCTGCACGCCTGACCGACCCGACCCGGGCATCGGCGGCGTGGCTCGAAAGGAGCGTCAGCTGGAAGCCTCTTGGTGATCAGGGGCGCGGCAGTCGCACGTCCGGCCATCCCGCAGAAGCTGGACCTGCGTGACGGCGTGAACGTGGTGATCCGGGCTTGTCGCTCGCCACCGATTCCATCCTGACGGGCGGTACCCGGTTCACCCGTTCGGGTGAGGCCCGAC
This sequence comes from Nonomuraea sp. NPDC005730, assembly GCF_040630865.1. NCBI lineage: Bacteria > Bacillati > Actinomycetota > Actinomycetes > Streptosporangiales > Streptosporangiaceae > Nonomuraea > Nonomuraea sp. NPDC005730. The sequence goes on along the minus strand of NZ_JBEXYK010000014.1, from coordinate 85,556 downwards.
CGATCCTGCCCGGCCAAACTTCGTGATCGTGCGTTTCCTACCTCTCATACCTCGCCGCGTCGTCATGCTCGTCGGCCGGACAGCCCCGGCCTGTCCCGTTGACCAGGATCTGGTGGACGACCCGGACGTGAAGGTTCTGTCCGAGTTGACGATGGCCGATCCGCGCCACACCCAGATCACTCAGCGAGCCAGATCCTCGCGCCCGCACGAAACGAGGTCATCATGACTGCGTCCTCCACGCGCTCCCGTTCTGCCGGATCAACTGCCGTCGATGTCACGTGGTTCTTCGCGATCGCCGTCCTGTTGTGTTTCGCGCTGTCCGTTCCGATGGTCTTCCGGCTGGTCCCGACGGACTTCTACAACCTGATCACTCCGATCATGCAGCAGTCCCCGCTGCTCGCAGCGATCGTCATGTGGCTTGCCCGGCGACCCGGGACGTTCCGGGAGACGTTCGCCACCGGGTGGCGCGGGACACCCAAGTGGGCCGGCATCGGCATCGGCCTCATCGCCGCGATCGCCGCGATCCAGACCGCCATCGCGCTGGCATGGGGCATCTGGCAGCTCAACCCGCTTGACCAGATCTTCACGGCGACCATGTGGATCGTGCCGGTCTTCCTCATGCAGTCGCTCCTCGCCATCGGCGAAGAGTTCGGCTGGCGCGGCTGGCTGGCCACGCGGGCCGCGTCATGGGGATTCTGGCCGCTGGCCCTCATCAGCGGTCTGGTCTGGATCGTCTGGCATCTGCCGGTCCTGGTCGTCATCGGTGATCGGCCACTCTGGGACATCGTCATCTACTTCGCGGGCATGCTGCCCTGGGCGCCGCTGCTGCTCGCACTTCGCAGCAGGTCGGGGAGTGTCTGGCCGGCGGTCCTGACGCACGGAGCGATCAACAGCGTCCGGGTGTACCTGCTGCAATCCGTCCCCAACGCCACGGATCACCTGCTCATCGAAGTGATCGGCTGGGTGCTCACGCTCGCCGCTGCCATGTGGCTGATGCGCCGAGCCGGGCGCAGCGCGTCCGCGGGTCTGTCGTGAGGCGTTGATCATGCGGCGGAGCGCCGTCCAGCACAAGGTGTGGGTGAACGGGCTCGGGGCCGAGCCGTGGGAGGTGTACGTGGTCAAGTCCGACGCCGACACCCTGGCCGAGCAGACCGTTCGCCCTGCTGTATCCCATCGGCCGCCACCACCGACGGCAGCACAGCCCGAGCCGGCCGATGGCAGAAGGCCAGCGCCTCGGGCCCGGAGCGGCACGTGGTGCGGCCTTCGAGGGCGGCCCGGGGGTTCGCCGGCGTCGTACTGGAGGAACGCCGCCCCCGCCTCTTCCGCTGTGACGGGCGGAGAGGGCGAGGGCCGGGTCCGCTCGGCGGCCAGTGGTCAGAAGGACGGATGTGTGTGCACCCGTCGTCCCTCCACGTAGGTGGCCAGGACGGTGATGCCGCCCAGGTCACCGGGGGAGACGGCGAACGGGTCGGCGTCGGTGACGATGAAGTCGGCGAGCTTGCCGGGCTCGATGGTCCCCGTCCGGGTGTCGAGGTGGTTGATCCGGGCGGTGCCGATCGTGTACGCGGCCAGGGCTGCCGCCACCGGAAGGCGCTGGGCCGGCAGGAACGGCCGTCCGGATCCGTCGGGGAGCATCCGGTTGACGGCGACGTGGATGCCGAGGAACGGGTCCGGGCTGCTGACCGGCCAGTCGCTGCCCGCGGCCAGGGCGGCGCCCGAACGCAGGAGGTCACCGAAGGGGTACTGCCAGGCGGCCCGCCGGTCGCCGAGGAAGGGAATGGTCAGCTGGTCCATCTGCGGCTCGTGCGCCGCCCACAACGGCTGGATGTTGGCGGTGACCTCAAGGGCCGCGAACCGCGGCACGTCGTCGGGATGGACGACCTGGAGGTGGGCGATGTGATGCCGGTTGCCCTTGCGCCCGTTGACCTTGAGCGCCGCCTCGAACGCGTCCAGTGCCTCCCGGGCGGCTCGGTCGCCGACCGCGTGCACGTGGATCTGGACCCCGACGGCGTCCAGCCGGGTGACGTGGGCGCGCAGGTCCTCGGGCCTGACGAAGCTGATGCCGCTGTTGCCGGTCCGGCAGCCACAGCCGTCCAGGTAGGGGGAGGTCATGGCGGCGGTGTAGTTCTCCGCCACGCCGTCCTGCATGATCTTCACGCTGGTGGCTCTGAACCGTCCGGTGGTGGTGCGGCGGGCGAGCAGTTCGGGGATCTGCTCCTCGCCCCGCTCCCGATCCCACCACAGGGCGCCGACCACGCGCCCGGTGAGTGTCGAGGCGTCGGCGGCGGCCTGGTAGACGCGCTGGACCTCCGGGCTGACCAGCGCGTCCTGCCAGGCCGTCACTCCGGCCTGGTGCAGGCGTCGCTGGCCCGCCTGGAGGCCGCGGAGCAGGTCCTCGTCCGTGGGTTCGGGGACGTGCCTGCCGACGAGCGAGGCGGCGCCCTCGTGCAGGGTTCCTTGGGGGGTTCCGTCCGGTTCGCGTTCGATGCGGCCGTCGGCCGGGTCGGGGGTGCCGCGGTCGACGCCGCACAGCCGCAGGGCCTCGGTGTTGACCCAGGCGCCGTGCCCGTCCCTGTTGGTGAGGTAGACCGGCCGGTCGGGGACGACCTCGTCGAGGGCGATCCGGCTCGGTGTGCCGCCGGGGAACCATTCCATGGACCATCCGCCGCCGGAGATCCAGCGCGCCTCGGGATTGGCCGCGGCGTACGCGCGGACCGCGGCGAGGGCGTCGGCGGCGTCGCGCGCCTCGTGCAGGTCGCATTGGGTCATGGTGAGCCCGGCCAGCACCGGGTGCACGTGGGCGTCCTGGAACCCGGGAAGCAGGGTCCGTCCGGCCAGGTCGACGACCTCGGTCCGCGGGCCCGCGAGGTCGCGCATCTCCTCGTCGTCGCCGAGCGCCAGGATCCGCCCCTCGCGTACGGCCACCGCACGGCTCGGAGTGCCGGCCATGGGGCGTACTCGGCCGTTGAGGAACAGGATGTCGGCGGAAGTCATGAATCTCTCCTCAGAGCTGCGGGCGGGTGGGCCACGGCAGGACGCGTTCGACGGCGGCGCCGATGTGGAAGACGGTCGCGTCGTCGTAGCTGCGGCCGACGATCTGCACTCCGGTCGGCACGCCGTACGACGACAGGCCGGACGGGACGTTGAGCACGGGGCAGCGGCTGGCGATGTTGAACACGGGCGTCAGCGAATACTCCAGGTAGTGGTCGAGCTGGACGCCGTTGACCGTCAGCCTGGTGTCCACGTAGTCCTCGCCCGCGGGCAGCGCGGCGGCGCCGGCGGTGGGGCAGATCAGCGCGTCGTACCGGTCGAGCAGGTCGCCGATCACGGCGTAGATCCGGCCCTCCAGCTCCAGCCCGGCCAGGAAGCCGTCCCGGGCCAGCGCGGTGCGGGAGTCCTCGGCGAAGGCGAGGGCGTAGGGCGTGAGCTCGTCGCGGTGCGCGCCGGCCACGCCGGCGACCATGGGGCCGAAGATGGCGCCGAAGTGGATGAAGGCCGCGCGCATGACGTCGGCGCGGCGCAGCGGCACCTCCACCTGCTCCACGACGGCCCCGGCGGCGGCCAGCGCGTCGGCGACCGCGCGGGTGTTGGCCGCGACGTCCGGCTCGATCTCCCAGTTCCCCAGGTCGGGCGAGTAGGCGATGCGCAGCCCCGCGACGTCGCCGAGGCGCTCGGGGACGTAGGCGGCCGGGCGGATGGAGACGACGTCGGCCGGGTGCGGCCCGACGATGACGTTCTGCAGGAGCGCGCAGTCGGCGACGGTGCGGGCCATCGGCCCGTCATGGCAGTAGTGGTCCAGGTTGTACGGGGGCATCGCGGGCACCCGCCCGTAGGGGGGTTTGTAGCCGACCGTGCCGGTGGCCGCGGCGGGCAGGCGGATCGAGCCGCCGATGTCGGACCCCGTGGCGAGCGTCGCCGTCCCCGAGGCCAGGGCCGCGCCCGCGCCGCCGGAGGAGCCGCCGGGCGAGTAGTCCAGGTTCCAGGGGTTGCGGGTGATGCCCCACAGCCGGGAGTGCGTGTAGGCGGCGCAGCAGAACTCCGGCGTGGTGGTGCGGGCGTGGACGATCCCGCCGGCGGCGACGACGCGCTCCACGACCGGGTGGGTGGCGTCGGCGACGTGGCCGGCGTAGGCCAGGGAGCCGTCGCTGGCCCGTCTTCCCGCGATCGGCTGCTCGTCCTTGGTGGCGACCGGGAGCCCTTCGAGCGGGCGCGGCGACCCGTGGACGTAGGCGTGCTCGGCCTTCCTGGCCTGGTCGAGCGCCTCCTCGAACATCGTCTCGCTGAGCGCGTTGACCCGGGGCTCGACGGCCTCGGCCCGCTCGATGACCGCGGTCATGAGCTCGACGGGCGACAGGGCCCGGGTCCTGAACAGTTCCAGGGCTTGCGTGGCGGGCAGGTGCGCGAGGTCACTCACATGATCTCCTGAAGGGCGCGCCGGTCGGCGGCGATCTGTACGGGGTCCCAGCCGGGCCGCGGCACGGAGTGCAGCAGCAGGCGGGTGTAGGGGTGCTGGGGGGCGGCCAGGACCTGCTCGGTCGGCCCGGCCTCGACGACCTTGCCGCGGTACAGCACGACGATGTCGTCGGCCGCGTGCCGGACCAGGGCCAGGTCGTGGGTGATGAACAGGTAGGCGATGTCGAGGTCGCGGCGGATCCGCGCCAGCAGGTCGAGGATCTGCGCCTGGATGGACACGTCGAGCGCCGAGGTGGCCTCGTCCAGGATGAGCACCTTCGGTTCGGTGGCGAGCGCGCGGGCGATGGCGACCCGCTGGCGCTGCCCGCCGGACAGCCGCCTGGGCAGCGCGGCCGCCTCGCGTTCGCCGAGCCCGACGCGTTCCAGCAGCTCATCGCGCCGGGCCCGCCGGGCCTGCCGGTCCATGGCGAAGTGCAGCCGCAGCGACTCCTCCACGCATTCGCTCACGCTGATGCGCGGATCCAGGGAGAGGTAGGGGTCCTGGAAGACCATCTGGATCTCCCGTGCCCGCGCGAGCCTGGCCCGGCGGCCGCGCGGGACGCGCGAGCGGTCGCGGCCCTGGACGCCGATCCGTCCCGCGTCCGGGATCTCCAGGCCGACGAGCATGCGCGCGGTCGTCGTCTTGCCCGATCCCGACTCGCCCACCACGGCGAGCGAGCCGCCCGCCGGCAGCGAGAAGGAGACGCCGTCCACGGCGGTCTTGCCGCCGAACGCCTTGCGCAGCCCCTCGACCTCCAGCACGTTCTCAGTCATGGACCGGCTCTCCCGCTCTCAGGCACGCCACCTGAGCGTCCTCCAGGGTCTCCAGCGCGGGCCGCCGCTGCCGGCACCGCTCGACGGCCAGGTGGCAGCGGGCCGCGAACGCGCACCCCTCCGGCGACTCCGCGAGCGACAGGGGCCTGCCCGGCACGCCGTGCGGGGGGTCGTGCGACTCCAGCCGGGGCGTGGCCGCCAGCAGCCCGGCCGTGTAGGGGTGGCGGGGGCGGGCGAAGAGGTCGCCGGTGGCCTGCTCCTCGACGATCCGGCCCGCGTACATCACGTAGATGCGGTCGCAGATGGCCGCGGCCAGCTCCAGGTCGTGGGTGACGAACAACATGCCCATCCCGCGCGCGGTTCTCAGGTGCGACAGGATCGCGATGACCTCGGCCTGCGTGGTGACGTCCAGGGCGGTCGTCGGTTCGTCGGCGAGCAGCAGGTCGGGCTCAGCGGCCAGCGCCCCGGCGATCATCACCCGTTGCAGCATCCCGCCGGAGAACTCGTGCGGGTGGCGGTGCAGCGCGGCTCGCGGGTTCTCGATGCCCACCGCCTCCAGCAGCTCCTCCGCACGATCGAGGGCCTGCCGGTGCGGCAGGCCGCCCGCCCGCAGCCCCTCGGTGACGAAGTCGCCGATCCGCCGGACGGGATTGATCGACGCCCGCGGATCCTGGAAGATCATCGCCACTCGGCGGCGGCGCAGGTCACGCAGCCCCGCGGCGGCCTGGGACAGCACGTCCTGGCCGTCGACCAGGACGCGCCCGCTCACGGCGGTCTGCCGGGGCAGCAGGCCGAGCACGGCCCGGCAGGTGACGGACTTGCCCGACCCGGACTCGCCGACGAGCCCGACGGCCTCGCCCTGGGCGACTCGCAGCGACACCGCGTCCAGGATGGGCCGTGCGGCCTGGCCGGGCGCCAGCCGTACGGTCAGGTCGTTGATCTGGAGCATCAGCGCTCCCTCCCGGAGACGCGGTCGGCGATGCCCTCGCCGACGATGCTGAAGGCCACCACCGTGACCACGACGGCGGCGCCGGGGACCAGCGCGGGCAGCATGGCGCCCTGGAGCAGCGCGGACGCGCCCTCGTTGATCATGGCGCCCCAGTCCGGGACGGGCGGCTGCATGCCGAACCCGAGGAAGGACAGCGCCGCGAGGTCCATGAGCGCGTAGCCGAAGTTGATCGCCGACTGCGCGAGGATCAGCGGCACGACGTTCGGGACCAGGTGTCTCAGGCAGATGACCCAGCCGGACCAGCCCTGCACCCGGTAGGCGTGGATGTAGGGACGGGACATCTCCCGCAGGGCGAGGCCGCGCGCCAGCCGTCCGACGTAGGGGGTGTACGCGATGCTCATCGCCACGACGGGCGCGGTCAGACCGGGCCCGAACATGGCCACCAGGCTGATCGCCAGCAGCAGCGCGGGGAAGGCGAAGACGAAGTCCATCGCGCGCGACAGGACCGCGTCGGCGACCCCGCCGGTCCAGGCGGCGAGGACGCCGAGCAGGGTGCCGGCCACCGTCGACAGGGTCACCACCAGGAGAGGGCCGAGCAGTCCCGCCCGCGCGCCGAAGATCAGGCGGGACAGGACGTCGCGGCCGGACTGGTCGGCCCCGAGCAGGTGATCGGCGCTCGGGCCGCTCAGCGCGGCCGGGAAGTCGATGGCGAGCGGGTCGTGCGGCGCCACGACCGGGGCGAGGATCGCCACCGCCACCAGGACGGCCAGGACGGCGACGCCGGCGACGGTCGTCCCGTCCGCCGGGAGCCGGTATCGGCGGTGGAGGGTCACGGCTGTCAAGGGGACTCCTTCGCTACGCCCTGCGCAGGCGCGGATCAATGGCCGGTTGGACCAGGTCGACCAGCAGGTTGGCGCCCACGAAGACGACGACGATCAAGGTGGTGACGGCCTGCACGACCGGGAAGTCCTTGACGGTGACCGAGCTGACCAGCAGCTGCCCGATCCCGGACAGGCCGAAGGCGGTCTCCACGATCGAGGTGGCGACGAGCAGCCCGGCGATCACCGTGCCGGTGACCGTGCTGATCGGGCCGAGCGAGTTGCGCAGGACGTGGCGCCGGATCACCGCGTTCTCCTGGACGCCGCGCGAGCGCGCCACCTCGACGTGCTCGCGGGCCAGCTCCTCCAGCATGGAGGCGCGGGTGACCCGGGCCAGCAGTCCGGCGAACGTCAGGGCGAGCGCGGCCGCGGGCAGGGTCAGATGCCAGAGCCGGTCGATGAGCCCCTCGCCGTTGCCGAAGGCGGGGAACCAGCCGAGCTGGACGGAGAACAGCGAGATCAGGCCGATCGCCGCGACGAACGAGGGGGTCGCGGTGGCCACCCCGGTGCCGATGAGGACGACCCTGTCGAGCGGGCCCGGCCGCAGCGCGGCCAGGGTGCCGAGGATCAGCCCCGCGACCACGATGAGCAGCCCGGCGTAGCCGACCAGGAAGAGCGTCGTGGGCAGCCTGGCCAGGAGCAGGCCGGTCACGTCCTGCCGGAACTGCACCGAGCGGCCGAAGTCGCCGGTCACCGCGCCGCCGACCCATTTGAGGTACTGCGTGAGGAACGGATCGTCCAGGTGGTACTGCGCCCTGATCGCCGCGATCGCCTCCGGGGACGCCGAACGCCCCTGGGTGAGGAACGAGGCCGGGTCGCCGGGAGCCAGGTACACGGCGGAGAACACCGCGAACGAGGCCCCCAGCAGGGTCGCGACCAGTCCGGCGAGCCTGCGGGCGAGGAAGGCGGCCATCAGCCGGCCGACCCGAGCACCGCGGCCCAGGGGTAGACGAGCTGGGTGATGCCGGTGGGCGCGCCGGTGAGCCGCTTGTTGAGGAACATGCTGTGCGGCACCTCGTACAGCGGGATCCACACCATGTCCCGGACGGCGATCTCCTGCAGCTCGGCGACCACGGCGGCGCGGGCGGCGGGGTCGGCCTCGGCGCTCGCCCGGTCGACGAGCTTGTCGTAGTCGGGGTTGGAGTAGCCGCCGTAGTTGGCGAAGTTGCCGGTCTGCAGGATCCCGTAGAACTCCAGCGGGTCGGGGGTCGAGTCGTACCAGATGGTCATCACCAGGTCGATGCCCTCGCGGGCCTTGGGGTCGGAGAACAGCGCGGAGTAGGCGTCGGGGGCCACCGCCTTCTGCTCGACCTGGAGTCCGATGGCCTGGCCCGCGGCCTGGACGGCGTTGGCGATGACGCCGATGTCGGGAGCCATCGTGCTCGTGGCGATCACGATCTTCTTGCCCGTGCCGCCGGCCTCCCTGACCAGCTTCTTGGCCGCTTCGAGGTCGGTGTTCAGCTCGGGGAGCTTGGCGTGGTACTGCTTGGCGGCCTCGGGGGCGATGCCCCACGCGCCGATCGCCGCCGGCGCCTTGGCCGGTGTGGCCACCCCGGCCACGCTGGCCTTGAGAACGGCCTTGCGGTCGAGCGCCATGGACAGCGCCTTGCGCAGCCTCAGGTCGCCGAGCGTGCCCTTGAGGTCGAGCGGTATGAGGCTGACGGCGGCGGTGTTGGGGCCGAAGTACAGCTTGCCGCTGGAGGCGGCGCTCAGGCGGGCGAAGCCGGTGGTGGGGACCAGGTAGCTGCCGTCCGCCTCGCCCGAGAGCAGGGCGTTGACGCGGGCCGCCGGGTCGGAGATGAAGACGTTCCGCACGGTCGCGGCCCTGGCCTTGAGCGCGGCGTCCCAGTAGCCGTCGAAGCGCTTGAGGTTGATCGCCTGGCCCTTGTCCCACTTGTCGAGCGAGTAGGGCCCGGTGCAGTTCACGCCCTTGTCCGGGGTGCCGTACCCGGTGCCCTCGCGGGTCAGGAACGCGGCGCTCTCGATGGTTCCGGCCGAGGTGCCCATCTGCTCGTTGAACAGCTGGTCGGGCTTCTTCATGTGGACGGTGACCTCCATGGGGCCCGTCTTGTCCACCGATGTGACGTTCTGGTAGGACGAGACCCAGTACGACCCCACCTTCGGATCCATGTGACGGCGCATGCTGGCGACCACGTCGTCGGCGGTGAGCGGCGAGCCGTCGTGGAAGCGCACGCCCTCGCGGATCGTGTACACCCAGCGCCCCGGGTCGGGGGAGTCGGCCTTGCTCGCCAGCCCCGGCTCGACCCGGAAGTCGGGCGTGATCCGCATCAGCTGCTCGCACACGTTGGCGAGCACGGTGTTGGGCGGGTAATCGAAGGCGTAGGCGTAGTCGAGCGACTGCGGCTCCGCGTAGAGCGCCCAGGTCACGGCGTCCACCGGGCCCTTGGCCGGCGGGAGCTCCGCCGTGACGGTGAAGCTTCCGGCTCCGGCGGCCTTCGGGGCGGCCGCGCCCCCTCCACAGGCAGTGGCCGCCAGTACGGCCAGCGCCGCGGCGGCGAGACGAGCGGTACGCATCGGACCACCTCTTCCTCGTGGGGAAAGTGCCACGAGTATTGGTGAAGGAACGTTCCTGCACAAGACGTTGAAGGAACGATTCAGCAACGGTCAGCGAGGTGGCGAAATGCCTGACATCCTGCAAAGATCGGACCCATGGACGAGCCAGAGCGTAAGGTCGGCCCGCGCGTGCGCCTGGTCGACGTCGCCCGCGCGGCGGGGGTGTCCAAGACCACCGTCTCGGACGCGCTCAACGGCGCGGGCCGCCTCCCCGACGCCACCCGCGAGCACGTCCGGCAGGTGGCGCGCCGACTCGGATACCGGCCGAACGCCACGGCGCGCAGGCTGCGCGCCGGGCGCTCACGCCTGCTCGGCCTCGCCGCTCGCGAGTTCGTCGAGCATCCGTGGTTCTACACCGAGCTCGCCTACTTCGCCCGGCTGACCGCCGCCACGACCCGCGCGGGCATGACCCACGGGTACGGCGTGGTGCTGCTGCCCACCACCGGCCCCGACGACTACTGGACGGACCTGCCTCTCGACGGCGTGTTCGTGGTGGATCCGGTCGAGGGAGACCCCCTGGTCGGCGACTTTCTCGCCGCGGGGGTGGCCGTGGTCTCCGACCGCAGGGCCGTGGCGGGGACACCGTGGCCGTGGGTCGACTTCGACTACGGCGCGGCCCTGCGCGGTGTGCTCGACCACCTGGCGGCGGCGGGCGCCCGGCGGATCGCCGCGGTCGGCGCCCCGACCACGGCCTGCTACCACCGGGACTCCGTCCAGGCCTACCTCGACTGGAGCGCGGAGAGGGGGCGCGTCCCGTTGCTGGCCCAGCTCGGCGGGCCCGGGTTCGAGCCGACGCTGGCCGCGGTGGAGAGGTTGCTGGGCGATCCCGAGCCGCCGGACGCGCTGGTCGTGCTCGTCGAGGTCAGCCCGTCCCTGCTCCTGGACAGGATCCGCAAGCTCGGCAGGTCGGTGCCCGGCGACCTGCTGCTGGTCTGCGCGACGGAGGACCCCACGGCGCCGTTCACGGATCCGCCCGTCAGCACGCTCAGCTTCCTGCCGGTCGAGACGGCCGACATCGCGGTCGGGATGCTCGTCGACCTCATCGAGGGCCGCGATGTCGCGGGCGGCCGGCTGCTCCAGGCGAGGTTCGACATCCGCGCCTCCTCCGATCCCCGCTCTGTGCCGGGAGGCGGGAAGTGATCACTTCCGAGCCGGGCGCAGAGTCGTCCACGCCAGGGTGAGGGCGGTGCGGAAGGCTTCGGCCTGGTCGGGCGACAGACCCGAGACCATGTGGTCCTCCAGGCCGGCCGCGGCCTCGGCGTGGGCGTCGAGGAGCGCCCGGCCCTCGTCGGTGAGGTAGAGCAGCAGTTCGCGCTTGTTGCCCGGGTTGGGCGAGCGGCGGATGAGGTGACGCCGGTCGAGGGCGCCGATCAGGTCGGCCATGGCCTGCGGGGTGACGAAGGAGTCGCGGGCGAGCTGGGCGGCGGTCATCCCGTCCTTGTGCTGCAGAACGGTGAGCGCGGTGTACTGCGGCGTGGTCACGCCCGAGTCGCGCAGCAGCTCGTCCAGGCGCGACTTGATCGCCAGTTCGAGCCGTTTGACGGCGTACAGCAGCGACGGGGTGGGGCGGGGCGGGGCGCTGGCCATGACGAACAGTATCCCAGCCAGGCATTGACAGGAAACCTGATGATACTTCAGCCTTCTTTATCAGGATTCCTGTCAATTGGAGAGCCTGTGATCCCTCCCTGCCCTGACCTGCCCCCATCACTGGCGCTGGAGCGCCACGGGGACGTCGCGGTGCTGTCGTTGAACCGGCCGGCCAAACGCAACGCGCTGGACGAGGCCACGATCGCCGGGCTCGGCGCCTTCTTCGCCGCCCCGCCCGCGTGGGCCGAGGCCGCGGTGCTCGCCGCCGAGGGCGCGCACTTCTCCGCCGGGCTCGACCTCGGCGAGCTCACCGTACGAGACGCCGTCGGCGGCCTGCACCACTCGCGCGGGTGGCACGAGGCGATGGGCCGGATCGACCACGGTGTCCTGCCGGTGATCGCGGTCCTGAAGGGTGCCGTCATCGGCGGCGGCCTGGAACTGGCCGCGGCCGCGCACCTGCGCGTCGCCGAGGAGTCGGCGTTCTTCGCCTTCCCCGAGGGCAGCCGGGGGCTCTTCGTGGGCGGCGGCGCCTCGGTCCGGGTCTCCCGGCTGATCGGAGCCCAGCCGATGATCGACATGATGCTCACCGGAAGGGTCCTGACGGCCGCGGAAGGCGAGGCCCGCGGCCTGGTCGACTACCGGGTGGGCGAAGGCGACGGGCTCACCAAGGCCCTTGCCCTGGCCCAGCAGGTCATCGGGAACTCGCCGATCGCCAACTACGCCGTCCTGCACGCCCTGCCGCGCATCGCCGACGCCGACGCCGAGACGGGGCTGCTGCTGGAATCCCTCATGTCGGCCGTGGCGCAGAGCAGCACGCAGGCCAAGGCCCGGATACAGGACTTCCTCGACGGCCGGGCCGCCAAGGTCGGCCATCCGGGAGCCGCCCGATGAGCGCCACCCTTCCCCCGGCAGAGCCGCTGTACGTCCCCGGCCCCGAGCAGATCGCCAGGGCGCGCGCCACCGGCTTCGTCGGCTGGCTCGCCCGCGAGCGCGGCGTGACCGTACCGACCTGGGACGAGCTGCGGCACTGGTCGGTCACCAGCATCGAGGACTTCTGGGCAGCGGTGTGGGACTACTTCGACATCAAGGCCCACACGCCCTACGACAGCGTCCTGGCCGAACCGGGCATGCCCGGCGCCCGCTGGTTCCCCGGAGCGACCCTGAACTACGCCGAGCACTGCCTCGGCACGCCCGAGGACGCCGGCCAGGTCGCGGTCGTCGGCCATTCCCAGACCCGGCCGCGCGTCGAACTCACCTTCGCCGAGCTCGCCGAGCAGGTCCGGCGCGTCCGGGCCGGCCTGCGGCGGCTCGGCGTGCGGCGCGGCACCCGGGTGGTCGCCTACCTGCCCAACTGCCCGGAGACACTGATCGCGTTCCTGGCCACGGCGAGCCTCGGCGGCATCTGGGCGAGCTGCGCTCCGGAGTTCGCCGCCCGCGCCGTGGTGGACCGGTTCGGCCAGATCGAGCCGACCGTCCTGCTGGCGGTGGCGGGCTACACCTACGGGGACAAGAAGATCGACCGGCGCGAGCAGGTCCAGGCGATCCGGGACGGCATCCCCTCGCTGGAGCACGTCGTGCACGTCCCGTACGGCGGGCTCGACCTTCGCGACGCCCTGCGCTGGGCGGAGCTCGCCGCGCCCAGCGACGAGGCGCTGCGTTTCGAGCCCGTGCCGTTCGACCACCCGCTGTACGTGCTGTTCTCCTCCGGCACCACCGGCAGGCCGAAGGCCATCGTGCACGGCCACGGCGGCATCCTGCTGGAACATCTGAAGAACCACGCCTTCCACTGGGACCTGGGTCCCGGTGACCGGCTGCTGTGGTTCACCACGACGGCGTGGATGATGTGGAACACGCTGGCCTCGGCGCTTCTCGTGCGCTCCTCGATCGTGATGATCGACGGCAACCCGCTCCACCCCGACCTGCGCGCGCAGTGGCGGCTCGCGCAGGAGACCGGCGCCACCCTCATGGGCGCCAGCCCCGGCTATCTGATGGCCTGCCGCAAGGAAGGGGTGCGGCCGGGCGAGGAGTTCGACCTGTCCCGGCTGCGGCAGCTCGGCGTGGCCGGCAGCCCCTTCCCCGCCGAGGGCTTCCGGTGGGCGGCCGAGCAGTTCGGCCCCGCTGTCCTGGTGAACGTCGGCAGCGGCGGCACCGACGTGTGCACCGGTCTCGTCCAGGGATCGCCTTTGCAGCCCGTGTGGGAGGGGGAGATGTCGGGGCAGAGCCTCGGGGTGGACGCCAAGGCGTTCGACGAGCACGGCAACGTGGTGGTCGGCGACGTCGGCGAGCTCGTCATCACCGCGCCGATGCCCTCGATGCCGGTACGCCTGTGGGGCGACGACGACGGCCGCCGGATGCGCGACACCTACTTCAGCCGCTATCCCGGCGCCTTCCGCTTCGGCGACTGGTGCCGTTTCTCCTCCCACGGCTCCTGCGTCATCACCGGCCGATCGGACGCCACGCTCAACCGCGGCGGCGTCCGGCTGGGCACCGCCGAGTTCTACCGGGCCCTGCAGGACGTCGAAGAGGTCACCGACAGCCTCGTCGTCCACCTGGAGAGCGACGACGGCGGCATGGGGGAGCTGATCCTGTTCGTCATCCTCGCCGACGGACTCGCCCTGAACGATGCGTTGCGCGCCCGCCTGACCGCGCACATCCGCACCACACTGTCCCCGCGGCACGTGCCCGACGCCGTCATGGCCGTCCCCGCGGTGCCCTACGGACGAACCGGCAAGAAGCTCGAGGTCCCCGTCAAGAAGATCCTGCTGGGCGCCGCCCCCGACGAGGTCGCCTCGGCCGGCTCCCTCATGGACCCGGCAGCGCTCGACGCCTTCACCGCCATCGCCCGCGACCGCGCGAGGCAGGCGTGACGAGCCCGGCGGACCGGCCGGTCGCCGTCATCGGCACGGGCGTCATCGGCGCCGGATGGGCAGCGCTGTTCCTCGCCCGCGGCCTCGACGTCACCGCCTACGACCCCGCCCCGGACGCCGAGGAACGGCTGCGGGCCGCGCTCGACCTGGCCTGGCCCGCGCTCACCCGGCTCGGCCTCGCCGCCGGCGCCTCCCGCGACCGGCTCACCTTCACCGCGACCGCCGGCGACGCCGTCGCCGGAGCGCGGTTCGTCCAGGAGAGCGGGCCGGAGCGCGCCGACCTCAAGCACGCACTGCTGGCCACGCTGGACGAGGCGGCACCGGCGAGCGCCCCGATCGCCGGCAGCTCCTCGGGCCTGGTGCCCAGCCGCCTGCAGGAGATGTGCCCCGCGCATCCCGAAAGGGTGCTCGTCGGACATCCCTTCAACCCCGCCCACCTGATCCCGCTGGTGGAAGTCGTGCCCGGCCGGCGCACCGGCCCCGACATCACCCGGCAGACGATGGACTTCTACCGCGCCGCCGGCAAACGGCCGGTGCTCGTGCGGCGTGAGGTTCCCGGGCACCTCGCCAACCGGCTCCAGGCCGCCCTGTGGCGGGAGGCGTACTCGCTGGTGGAGCGGGGAGTCGCGAGCGTCGCCGACATCGACGCCGCCATCGCGCACGGCCCCGGCCTGCGGTGGGCCCTGCTCGGCCCGCTGGTCAACCAGCACCTTTCGGGCGGACCCGGCGGGATGGCGCACACCCTGCACCACCTCGGCCCGCCCGCCCAGACCTGGATGGACGACCTCGGCACGCCGCGGCTCACCCCCGAACTCGTCGGCCTGCTCGTCGACGGCGTCAGCGCCGAGCTCGACGGCATCGACCAGGAAGCCATGGCGGCCGACCGCGACGCGCTGCTCGTCGGCCTGCTGCAGGCCAAGCGCCGGCACCACGCCCTTCCCTGACCGACCGAGAAGGAAAGATGATCTACACCCCGCGCATCGACCCGGACGCCATCGTGGCCCTGGACGTCCACGCCCACATCGAGGCCGACCACCACGGCCGCCTCTCCCTCGACGCCGAGCTGATGGAGGCCTCGGCCAGATACTTCAAAGCCGGCCAGGACCGCACCCCGACGATCGACCGCGTCGCCGCCTACTACCGGCAGCGGAACATGGCCGCGGTGGTCTTCACCGTCGACGCCTCCACCGAACTCGGCCACCCGGCCCTGTCCAGCGAGGAGATCGCCCGTCAGGCGGCCGACCACGCCGACGTCCTCATCCCCTTCGGCTCCGTGGATCCGCGCCGCGGCCCGGCCGCCATCACCCAGGCCCGGCGGCTCGTACAGGATTACGGCGTGCTCGGCTTCAAGTTCCACCCGAGCCTGCAGGGCTTCGCCCCCAACGACCCCGCCCACTATCCGCTCTGGCGGGCGCTGGAGGACCTGGGGAGCGTCGCGCTGTTCCACACCGGGCAGACCGGTATCGGCGCCGGCCTGCCCGGCGGGCGCGGCATCAAGCTCCGCCACTCCGATCCGATGCTGCTCGACGACGTCGCCGCCGATTTCCCTGGGCTCACCATGATCCTCGCGCACCCGTCCGTCCCCTGGGTCGACGCCTCCCTGTCCATCGCCGGCCACAAGTCCAACGTCTACCTCGACCTGTCCGGCTGGTCACCGAAGTACTTCCCGCCGCAGCTCGTCCGCCAGGCCGCCGGGCCCCTGCGGCACAAGGTCCTGTTCGGCTCCGACTATCCCGTCCTCACCCCCGACCGCTGGATGGCCGACTTCGCCGCCCTCGACGTCAAGGACGAGGCCAAGCCTCTTATCTACAAGGAGAACGCCCTCCGCGTTCTCGGCCTGCGAAGGGCGAGCCGGTGAAACGCGGTCGGCATCCCTGAGCACCACGGCGGCTTGCACAGAGATCCGTACACCTTCCAGGCAAGATCATTTCGTCGGCGACGGTGAGGTCGATGCCGTCGAGGTGGCGGGGTGGGTCGTGATCGGATCCTTGGCGGGTCAGGAACGGCGAGACACGATGTCGCCGGAGCGTTGTGGTCTGCGCGTCGACGGGTCTCGGCGGCGGTTCGTGGTCGGGTGGCGAGTTCAGGAGGTTGTGCAGTGCTGGCGGCTGCCTCTGCGCTGCCCGGCCCGCGGGACGATGAAAGCCGCCCATGCCCCAGACCGTCGCGCCGCAGGACAGTTTCACCGACGACACGCCAAGGCCGTAGGCGGTGTTGAGTGTCCGCTCCCTTGGGGACCGGCGTGGATGCGGTTCACCGCGGGACTGGGACGCCGAGGAGATGCGCACCCTGGAGCGGCTGGTGCCCAGGCTTCGCGCCTCGATGACCGAAGTCAACGCCAGGCCACCGCGGACCGGGCCGAAGGCCTGACCCGCGAGATCGCCCCTCGACGGACCGGACCGGGTCCACGCTCCGGCCTCGTGGGCGACTGTCGTGACGCCGCCCTCCGCGCCTGCTCGTGGGGGCCGGGGGATCAGCGGTGGTGGGTCGATTCCACCGTGTGCAGGTGGGGGTCGAAGTGGTCGGCGAGGGCGGCGGCCTGCCGCATGTGCACCTGCGCCTGCGGGATGTCGAGCATGGCGTGGAAATCGTCCGCCGACCGCCACTGCGCATAGTTGACCACCCGGATGCCGTCGGTGCTGGCGTGGATGTTGGCGGAGACGAACCCGGGCAGGTGCCGCATGACGTCCTCGGTGGCCCGCGTGAGCAGGTCGACGAGTTCCCGCTGACGGTCTGCCTGAACGGTGAAGACGTTGATCAGGGTGGCGACGGGAGCGTCGGCGGTGATCGTGGTGGACGGCATGACCCCTCCTTGTGTCAGGTTCCTTACATGCATCTAGTATGTGTAAGGTTCCTGTCATGAGTCAAGAGGATGTCCGGGAGCGTATCGGCTACCTGGTCAAGCAGGTCGACCAGGCGTTCCGCCGCGCCTGCGAGGAGCGGCTACGACCTCTGGGGCTGTCCATCTCCCAGTACGCGCTGCTGCGGGCCTTGGCCGACGCGCCGGGAGCGCCGGCCGCCGAGCTCGCTCGCCGTACGTTCGTGACCCGCCAGTCCCTGCGCGACGTGCTCGGCGGCCTCACCGCGGTGGGTCTGGTCTCCGTCGCCGAACGGCCGGACGCCGGTCGCGCGTTGCCGATCACGCTCACCGGCCCCGGCCGAGCCCTGCTGGACCAGGCCGACGAGATCGTGCTCGACGTGGAGCACCGCATGACCACCGGCTTCCCGCCCGGGGAGGTACGGCACCTGGCCACGCTGCTCTCGGCCTGCGCCCGGAACCTGACCGGGCAGCCCACAACCGCCGAGCGCGAGGTCAGCGAGGTCAGCGAGGGAAGCTGATCTCCACGCGGCGGTTCTTGGCCCGGCCGGCGGGGCTGTCTGCGCCTTCGGGTGTGGTGTTGGGCGCCACCGGGTCCGCCGCGCCATGGCCCTGCACGGTCAGAGTGATCCCGGAGCCCGCCAGGAGCTTGGTCAAGGCCCGCTGCACGGCCCGGGCGCGGGCCTGGGAGAGCGTCTGGTTGGAGGCGTCGGAGCCCTTGGCGTCGGTGTAGCCGTCCACGCGCACCTGCTTGCCGTGCGCCTTGGTCGTGAGCAGCCTGGCCGTCTCCGCCAGCCGGCTCCTGGCCTTGGTGGTGAGGGTGGCCTTGTCGAAGGCGAACAGCACGTCGGCCGCTACGGTGATCTTGTCGCGGGTGCCGCGGGTCTCCTGGATCAGTGACTCGTCCAGGTTGGATATGCGTTCCCCGATGTCCAGGACGTCGGCGGTGATGCCCCGCACCTCGCCGTTCAGGTCCAGGACCGGCGCGGTGGCGGGAGGGGCGGTGTTGACGGGCACCTGGACGGGCGGGCGGGGCATCGGCGTGAGCAGGACCGCCGCGAGCAGGAGGTCAGGAAAGGGGGACATCGGCCAGCGTCCCGGCATGGGGGATGTGGACGTCCAGGGACTTCACGCTCTCCGGAGGGGCGGCGAAGGTCGCGGAGAAGACCGCCGTGTCCCCCGGGTTGAGCGACAGGTCCTTGGTCCGGCTGCACACGCACCCGCCCGCGCTGTCCAGCGCCACGAGGTGTTTCTTGGCGTTGACCGTGTCGATCCGGTAGACGCCGTCGATGGTGGGGTTCGCCTGCGGGACGGCGGAGAAGGCATTGTGCACCTGCCAGCCGTTGCCTGAGGTCAGGGCGAGGGTGAAGGTGAGGTTCACGAACCGGTCCCGTCGAACCAGCTGGACCACGTCGATACGGAACCGCCTGCCCTCCACGCTGCCCTCCCGCCCGGCCAGCACCCGATCGGGCGGAGCGGAAGCGGCGGCGGACGCCGGCACCACCGGCGCACCAGAGGACATGGGCCCCGAAGCGGACGGGGTGGACGGGGCAGGGCCGAACTGGCACGCCGATGACAACATGGCCAGCGTGGCGCCGGAAATCAATAAGCGGATCTTCATGGAGCCGGAAGTCTACACATGGCCGACATTTGCCTCCCAGATCCCCGTAAGGGCGTGACGCGATGTCAGCTCTCGACAGGGCACGAGAATGAGAGCTCTTTCGTCCGTCAGCCTCTCAGGAGTGCCAACCTTGTGCCGCGTCCACGGCGTTGGGAGGATGCCTCGATCGAGGAGAGACGTTGGATCGTGATACCGGTTTCCTGGCATTCGTGAATGCGCATCAACGTCCGTTGATGCGCCCACCTACACGAGAATCGCCCGCCGGCAACTCGCAGCGGATGAGGTCAGGCACATCAGGAGTCGCCGATGATCGGACGTACGGGCTCACGGTCACCTCCCTCGATGCGACCCGCCGGTCTGCCGCATGTGCGCTGATCCTGGGCGATGCATGACGAGGAGAACGTCCTGGACGCCGACGGTTCCGCACGATCAGCGCCTTGAGCGGGGGCGACACCGAAAGCGAGGATTCTGCTGTGTCTCGCCATCCTCGGCCGACACACGAATGCGGGGAATCGATGCTGATTTAATGGCAGATCATGAACTTTGGCAGGCTTTCAGCGAGCGGCCTGATTCTGATCGCGGCGCTGCTCTTAATCGGTGGCTGCTCCGTCCCGTCAGCACCGGCAGCCACCACACGACAGCCGTCCGTCGTGCCGTCGGCCACCCTCTCCGCAGCCACCGCCGACGGGGGCACACCGGCCGCCGACGCTCCGCCCCTGGCCACGCTGTACGGCGACGGCCACACCGACGGCCTGGCCACGGCACGCATCGACGTGATCGGGCTGGAACGCAGCGCCCCCAACGCCGTCACCGCGCGTTTCAGGATCAGCGCCGACCAGGGCGAGGTCCGGCTTGAGGGCTTCCACGCCGGACAGCTGGCCGGCGACACCCCCTATGACTACATTCAGGCCGCCTCCGGTTTCTACCTCCTGGACGACCCGCGCTTCTCCGTCTACTACCCGATGAAGAAGGACAACGCCGAGGTCCGGGCCCGCTGCCTGTGCAGCTACTCCGGGCCGCTCGCCAAGGCCACACCCGGCAGCCCCGCGCTGATGTGGGCCACCTACCAGGTGCCACCGGAGACCACCAGCCTGGCCGTCGGCTTCGACAGCGCCGGACTGACCGCGCCACTGCCGATCAGCCCCGCCGGCACCGGGCGGCCGTTGGACGGCGAGCCGGACGCCGCCGCCATCGCCGCCGCCTTCCCGCTCACCGTCCCGCTCGCCACCCGCTCCAACGCCACCACGACCTCGGTGACCGAGTCGGACCAGCAGGTGGAGCTCGCGCTCAACACCGACGTCCTGTTCGCCTTCGACAAGGCCACTCTCACCGCCCGCGCCAAGCAGACACTGCAGCGCGTCGCGGAGCGCGTGCGAACCGAGGCCGAGGGGCCCGTGCGGGTCGTCGGGCACACCGACGACGTCGGTGACGACACCTACAACATGGACCTGTCCCTGAGGCGAGCCAAGGCCGTGCAGAAGGCACTGACCGGCCTCGTCGGCCCGGTCCCCTTGCAGGTGGAGGGCAAGGGCGAGACGGAGCCCGCCGTGAGAGCCACCTCCGACGCCGCCCGCGCCCGCAACCGGCGGGTCGAGGTGACCTTCCAGCGGCTGCCCAAGCCGGCCGGCGCGCCGCGCACCCCCGTACCGACGCCGTCCGTCACGGCGACCACCACGGCGACCACCCCGGCGACCACGACGGGTCCGACGGCCACCGGCCTGCGGGAGCTGACCGGCCTCAAGGCCGACCTGCAGGAACTGAGACGCATCAACGACAGGACCCTCATCGCCACCGTCACCTTCCGGCACGCCGGCGGCGGCGACAAGGTCTCCTTGGAGAGGGGAGCCTGGGACCCCGACGTCGACCAGCAGGCCGGCATCTACGGGTACAAGCTCGACTTCTTCTGGCTGGCGCTGACCGACGCGGCTCATACGCGCTACTTCCCGCTGACCACGCCCGGCCGCCTCGACGTGCCCCGGCACTGCGTCTGCTCCACCACGGTGCTGAAGTCGCTGGGAGCGGGCGAGCAGATCCGGATGTTCGTGCTCATGACCGCCCCACCAGCCGACGTGACCAGCGTGGACGTGAACCTGTTCGGGTTCACCCCGATGCACGACGTGCCCATCACCCAATGACCTCCCGATGCCAACGGACTCACTAGCGATGATCACGGCGGTCTGGATGACAACGGTACAGGTCCGTCGGCGTCGAGCCTGGTCAGACGGCAGAGCTTGCCGAGGTCGAGGACCATGGTGGTGAAGGTGAGTCCGGCTTGGTAGGCGGCCGTCCTCGGCGGGCGAAACGCCGTAGGGCGGTGCGGTCCTTGGCCTGGGCGTTGGCCGGGCTGAGGCTAGCTGCGTTCTTGTCGGGCGCGATGGCCGATCAGGGCCGGGCGCGGTGAGGTCGTCGTGGCCCGGCAACCGGCGTCAAACCGCTGGGTGCCGATCCAGTCGGCCAGGCAAGGGCAGTGCGCGCCGTCGCAGCCGCGAGGATGACCGCCGCTTGGGCTGCGACGCAGCATCCGACCCGTGGAGGGCACCGGCCCTGCCTGGTGAACCCGTCTCGTCACTGCGGTGATCAGAACATGGAGGCGGAGGCGGCCGCCGTCGAGAGCGGACTGGGATGGACGGCCATCCGCTCGAGCACGCTCGCCGCTCATGACCGAACGCGGTTCGCCCCGGTCCGTGCTGACGGCCCTGCCGGCGCGGTACGCGCGCCATTCGGGGCGGCCGGCCGCCGTCACGGGCGATGTGGAGCAGGCGACCGGCAGGCCGCCGCGTCCCTTCGCCGAGTGGGTCGCCGACCGTGCCGAGGGCTTCACCCGCGGCGCAGAGGCCGACGCCCACGGGTGAGCCCGTCCTCGGCCCCCTGATCGGGTGCGCCGGGCAAGAGCTTGGGCGGCGCCCCCTCGACCAGGAGACCGGCCCTCATGGCGCTTTCTGACATATTGGCGAATTATGTCAGACTGTCAATCGTGAGTACCGAAGACCGAGAACGCGAACGGATGATCCTTGACGCGACGGCGGAGCTGCTGCTGCGGATCGGCTACAACAAGCTGACGATGGGGGACGTGGCCGAGGCCACGTCCCTGCATCGCGGGCTGGTCTACCTCGTCTTCAAGAGCAAGGACGAGCTGGTCGAGGCGGTGGTGCACGACGAGCTGGGCCGCTACGCCGACGCCTGGCGCGAGCAGTTGGAGACCGGCCCCCGGGCCGGCAGCGTGGCGAGCGTCTACCGGGCCATGATGGGCGCACTCAAGACGCTGCCGCTGGCGGCGGCCATCGTCGCCCGGGCCGAGGACGTCTTCGGCAAATACCTTCGCAAGCGAGGGAACGTCTTCGAGCGGTTGCCGGAGGTCAGCAGGAGCCACGACTTCCTGCGCGCGATGCAGGAGGCGGGAGCCGTCCGGCGCGAGGTCGACGTGAAGGCGGTGGCCTACATCCTTGACGCCCTGACTCCGGCCATCCGGCGCACGTTCCAGGAGCCGGCCGACGATGACGTCCCGTCCTCGACCGCGGTGCTGGCGGTGCTGGAGAACATGATCGAACGCGCCCTGCCCCCTGCCGAAGGCGCCGATCTCGCCGCAGGTAAGACGATTCTCCTCAACCTGCTCACGAGTGCCACATCCGAGTTCAACGAAGCGAAATAGAGATCACCGCGCTCGGCGGGGATCTCCCTGCCACCACCGAAGGAGTTCTGATCATGAAGGTAGTCCTCGTCACGGGGGCGTCGTCCGGGATCGGCAAGGCCACCGCGCTGGAGCTGCTGCGCGCCGGTCACATCGTGTACGGAGCGGCTCGCCGTACCGGACGCATGGAGCCGATCCGCGCGGCAGGGGGGCGGATCCTCCCGCTCGACATGCGGGAACCGGAGGATCTGGAGCGTGTCATCGACACCGTCGTGGCCGAGCAGGGCCGGATCGACGTCCTGATCAACAACGCGGGCACCGTGCTGCACGGCGCCGCCGAGGACGTCCCCCTGGACATGGCCCGCGACCAGTTCGAGGTGAACCTCTTCGCCCCCGCCAGGCTGGTCCAGCTGGCCCTGCCGCACATGCGCGAGAGGAATTCGGGCACGATCGTCAACGTCTCCTCCATCGGCGGCGAGATCGCGCTGCCGCTCGGCTGCTGGTACTACGCCGCCAAGCACGCGCTGGAGGCCTACTCCGACACGCTGCGCCTGGAAGTCGAGCCGTTCGGCGTCGACGTGGTGATCATCCAGCCCGGCATCATCAAGACCGAGTTCGAAGACCGCACCGCGCAGGACCTGCGGGAGATCTCCGGCGGCACCGCCTACGGCGCCATGGCCGAGGCCATGGCGCGCAAGAGCGAGACGCAGCTCGGCGCGCAGAGCCCGGCCTCGGACCCCGGCGTCGTGGCCGCGGTCATCCGCGAGGCCGTCGAGGCGAGCGAGCCAGAGGCCCGGTACGCCGTCGGCTACATGGCCGACAAGCTGCTGGAGCTCAACCGGACCTTGTCCGACCGCGAGTGGGACAGGCTCGCCATGAACGCCACCAAGTAGATCACCATGAACAGCCTGAAACCGATGGTGGACACTCACCTCACTGGCCGTAGGCTTCGACGTGACCATCCTCAGCCTGGCCCTGCCGCCGCTGGTCGCCGGCATGCTCGTTGGAGTCTCGCAGGGCGGCCAGGGTCTCCGGAGCGACGGGGCCCAAGGCCGCCCCCGGGCTTGGTTTCGCCCTGCTGGCCGCGTGGGGCATGCTGGACGAGGACGAGCTCGACCGAGTTCTTCAACGCCTGGCTGTAGACGCCGAGCAAGCCGGCGATGCCGAGCCGGCCGACGCGTACCGCATTGCCCCGGCGCTTGGCAGAGGGGAGCGGCGCTGCCGGCTCGCGGTCATTCCCCCGTGCCTCCCCGGCGACCGCCCTTCTGGTTTACTGCGAATCATGAACGGGGTCTTGATCGCCGGCCGGTATCGCCTGATCGAGGAGATAGGCGCAGGCGGGATGGGCCGCGTCTGGCGCGGCCAGGACGAGCTGATGCGGCGTACGGTCGCCGTCAAGGAGATCCGCCTGCCGGCGCCGGGCGAACACGACTACGAGCGGGTCGTGCGCGAGGTCACGTCGGCGGCTCAGCTCCACCACCCCTGCGTCGTGACGGTCCACGACATCGTCTCGACCGACGACGGTCCGATGATCGTCATGGAGTACTTCGCCGGCCGCTCGCTGGCCCAGGCGATCGCCACCGAGGGCCCGCTCCCGGTGGCGCACGTGCGCGGGATCGCCGTCGACGTGCTGAACGTGCTGGTCGAGGCGCACAATGCCGGTATCAACCACGGCAATCTCAGGCCCTCGAACATCCTGCTGTCCGACACCCGCCTCGTCGTGACCGACTTCAGCGTCAGCCGTCCGGCCGAAGAACGCTCGCCCACGGACGCGCCGTCGGGCGTCGCCGCCTTCATGCCGCCGGAGCAGGTGCG
This sequence comes from Nonomuraea sp. NPDC005730, assembly GCF_040630865.1. Lineage (NCBI taxonomy): Bacteria > Bacillati > Actinomycetota > Actinomycetes > Streptosporangiales > Streptosporangiaceae > Nonomuraea > Nonomuraea sp. NPDC005730. Next base: position 61,593 of record NZ_JBEXYK010000014.1, on the reverse strand, counting down.
CGGCGAGGACGCCGGCCCGGCGGGCGACCTGTGGTCGCTGGGCGCCACGCTCCACGTCGCGATCGAGGGGCGCTCGCCGTTCGAGGGTCCCACCCTCGTCGCGACGCTGGCGGCGATCCTGGCAGCGGATCGGCCTCGTCCGGAACGGGCGGGGCCATTGGCCCCGCTGCTGGACGCCCTGCTCCAGCGGGATCCGGCGCGCCGCCCGACCGCCGCCCAGGCGCTGGCGCTCCTCGCGGCAACCGCCACCCGGCAACCTGCCGCACCTCCCACGGCCTTACCCGCCGCCCCCTACAGGCCGCACCCGCCGGCATCCGCCGTACCGTCGAACGGGCCCTACCCCGCGCCCCCGGCCGGGCCGCCGCTCCTGCGCCGCCGCAGCATCCTCCTGTACGGCGGAGCCGCCGCCCTGCTGTCAGCCGCCGGAGCCACGGCCGCGATCCTGCTGGGAGACGACGACACCCCCACCCACACACCGCAGGCCCAGCCGTCGCCCATGCCGAAGACCAGCGGGCCGCCCACCCCGGCGACCACCGCTCTCAAGTGGACGGCCCTGCACACGTTCACCGCCCACAACAGGAAATCTCCCGGCAAGGCCATCTTCACCCCCGACGGCGACTCCGTGATCACCAGCGCCTACCGTGGGGGCGGCGTGGTCGCGGTGTGGGACATGCGCACCGGCGAGCGCCGGCGCACCTTCGGCGACACCGATCTCGGCGCCGACTCCCTGTCCTGCAATCCGGACGGGACCAGGCTGCTCACCGAAGGCCTGACCTGGGGGTCGCTGTGGAATCCGGCGACCGGCGCCCTGGTCAGGAGGCTGTCGGGACACGACATCTTCTGGGCGGCGAAGTTCAGCCCCGACGGCTCGGTGCTGGTCACCACCGGTGCGGGCGAGCCCGTCCTGCTGTGGAACCAGGACGGCAAGCTGCTCGCCAAGCTGAAGGGGCACAAGGGCATCGTCTGGAACCCCGCCTTCAGCGCCGACTCCAGCCTGCTCATCACCCCCAGCGAGGACCGCACGGCCCGGCTGTGGGACGTGCGCGAACGCGAGCTCCTGCACACGCTCAACGGCCACGAGGACATCGTCACCGACGCCTCCATCAGCCCCGACGGCAAGCTCGCGGCCACGTCCAGCCGAGACGGCACCGCCCGGCTGTGGGACACCGCCACCGGCGAGCAACTGGCCGAACTGGAGGGCGAGGCCTACAACCTCGCCTTCCGCCCCGCCGGCCCCGCGCTCCTGGCCACCACCGACATCACCGGTCCGTTCAGGTTCTGGGACCCCGCCTCGCCCGCGCGGCCCACGGAGCTGCCCAACCAGGGCCGGCTCAACGCCCTGGCCTTCTCCGCCGACGGCTCGCTCCTGGCCACCTGCGCCGAGAGCGGCGAGATCTACCTGTGGGACGGTGCCACGGGAGCCGCGGTCGCGACCCTCACCGGCCACACGGGCGCGGTGCGGTTCGCGGTCTTCAACCACGACGGCACCGCGCTGGCCTCCTGCGCAGAGGACGGTACGGCACGCGTCTGGCAGCTCACACGGTAGGTCGGCCCTACCCAACTCGTCGCCCGATCCCGGCGTCGGCGCGCGTCGCGGATCACGGTGTCGATGCGGTCCATCGGGTCGGCGGCCAGGAGGTCGTGGCGGACCGACACTGCTCTGCCGGACGCGCTCGAAGCCGCTCTCCGCCGGCACTCTTCACGACGGTCAGTGCAAGAAACTGTCGCTCAACATGCACATCGCCCGGCTTCCCCCCAAGGCGCAGTGACTGGATGTCACCTTCACTGACAGGAACTTGTCGCTCAAAAGGTTGGTCCGTACGACTTCACGCTGCCGGCGATCATCGCCGTGACTGCCGTCAGGGCGCAGAATATGGTCGCCAGCCCTGCGGCGATTCCGTTGATCTTGTCGAAGCCGAAGAGGAACTTGAGCTGAGCACCGAAGGGCGTGCCATGCAGTAGCGGCGCCAACACGACGTTTGCCGCTACGAAAAGCATGCAAAGCGCGCACAGTGTCCATGCGCCGGGAATCCTGCGGGCGAACGTGAACCCCGCCGCGACCAGCAGTAACCCGGCGCCGATGACGCCGCCGAGCACGTTCTGCAACACCAGGCTGGACCAGTCATCATGGCTGATGGCGTAGAGGGCGTCGTTGAGCGCGAACCAGACGAGCATGCCGGCGGCGAGCAGCGCCAGGATGCCGGCGATCACGGCCGCCGCGGCATTTGCCCTCGGCCTGGGCGGCCTGGACGGCGCCGCCAACGGCCTCGGGCCGCCACCCCACGGCGCGGGTCCACCCGCCATCGGCGGCTGACCATACTGAGGAAACCCGGGCTGCGATGGATCCGGCTGCATCCGCACTCCTCGCGCGTTTCGGCGACACGAAGGCTGCCGCCCATCATGGTCCGATCATCGTAGCGAAAGGCTGCGAACAGTGGCGGTTGGTGTCAGCACGCCGGCTTCGCGGTGCGGGGATCACGGGCGTGCGGTCGCAAGAGCGCCGAGACCGTAACTGCGGCGTGACCTCCGCCGCCGTGGGCCGCCACGTGAAAGTTCTCGGCAGACCGGGAATCTCTCCTGTCTTCTAATGGTTAGCGATCATTACAACCGTTAGAAAGGGGAGGGGATGACGACCATGCCGCCGACGGCGAGACCGCCGAGGTCGTGGGCCACGTCGTCCCCACCGTCTGCACCGACTGCTTCGGCAAGACCGTCCGCGTCGAGGTCGACTGGCCGCTCGTCCAGCACCGACCAGCCGACTCCGGTACGGCCCGCGCGCACGGCCGCGGCACGGGCCGTACCGGCACCACCTCAGAGGAGGAGCCCCATGCCCCGACCCCCGCTTCCGCCGTTCACCGCCGAGACCGCCGTGCGGAAGGTGCGGCTCGCCGAGGACGCCTGGAACAGCCGCGATCCCGAGCGGGTCGCCTTGGCCCACACCCCTGGGAGTTCGCCCCCGACGGACTGATGGCCCGACGTGAGGCCGGCGTCAACGACGTCGCCATCGGCGAGGCCGACCGCACGATCTTCGGGCCGCGGCGATGACCGGCAGGTTCGCCCAGCTCGCCTTCACCCAGGACGTCCAGCGGCACCAGCGCGAGCACGGCAGCGACCGCGCCTACCGCCGCATGATGGAAGGACCGGGGGACCCCGACCGGATCGGCGAGGACGAGCGGGCCTTCATCGAGACCCGCGAGAGCTTCTACCTGGCCAGCGTCGGCCAGACCGGCTGGCCCTACATCCAGCATCGCGGCGGCCCGCCCGGCTTCCTCAAGGTGCTCGACGAGCAGACGATCGGCTTCGCCGACTTCCGCGGCAACCGGCAGTACATCACCGTCGGCAACCTCGACCACGACGAGCGGGTCTCCCTGTTCCTCATGGACTACGCCCACCAGGCCCGCATGAAGATCCTCGGCCGCGCCCGGGTGGAGGAGGGCGACTCTCCGCCGGCGGTGGCGGACTACCGTGCCAAGGTGGAACGCACCGTGCTCATCACGGTCGAGGCCTTCGACTGGAACTGCCACCAGCACATCCCGCAGCTCTTCCCCCCGCCAGGCGGTGGAGGGTGCGCTCACCTCGATGCAGGAACGCATCGAGCGGCTGGAGCGGGAACTGCGCGAGGCCCGCGGCTGAGCGTCGAGACCACGCCGACCACGGCGGAGCCACTGCTGATCGAGCCGGACCGGCGGACCTCGTAGACCCGGGCGTGCACGTCCTCGATCAGGTCGGGGACGGCTCCTCGCCTATCGGCTTCCCTCCGGCCGGATCATGGCCTCCAGCAGCGAGCGGATGCTCTGGTGGAGTTCGTCTCTGCTCTCCTGAGTGCCGGGGGGTGGCGCGATGGACGCTCCCACGCCGACGAGGCGGTCGAGGATCAGTCCGTTGATGCATGCGACGTAGTCGCGGCCACGGCGGTCGGTGTCCCGAACTCCGGCACGAGCCAGGAACGCGCTCGCCGATGCTCGCGCGGCGTCGTTGTGCGGGGCCAGCAGTTCACGCAATTCGGGGTCATGGGCGGCCTCAAGAGCACAGACGTGGCGAGCGAGTGTGCGGGTGCGGCCCGCGCTGAGCCAGTGGTCGATGACCGCGGCCGTGGCCTCGGCCAGACGGTTCACCGCGTCTGCGGTCACGGGAATGTCCTGCGGCTCCCCCAGCAGCGGTCCTTCCGCTGCCAGGGCGCGGCGTTCCAGGTCGGCCCTGTCCAGGTCGGCGAGTCGCCGGACCAGCCCGGTGAGCAGGGCCTTCCACGTCCGGTAGTAGGCCGAGGTGGTGCCGGGGGGCATCTCCGCCTGGGCGTCGACCGCGCGGTGGGTGAGCCCGCGTATCCCGCGCGCGGCCACCAGCTCGATGGCCGCGTCGGCCAGTACGGCGCGGCGATCCCGGTGCTCCGTCATCTCTTGCTCTCCCTTTGGCTTCTACATGCGTAGTATCCTCTTCTACAAATGTAGAAGGGAGTGTCATGGACGAGAGATCGGCGATTGTCATCGGTGGCGGTATCGCGGGGCTGGCCGTCGCCGTCGGGCTGCGGCGCATCGGATGGCGGGTCACGGTGCTGGAGAGGGCTCCCGTGTTCGGGGCGATCGGGGCGGGCATCTCGCTGCTGGCCAACGGATTGCGCGCGCTCGACACGCTGGGAATGGGCGCTGCCGTACGCGGCGTCGGGCGCCGTCAGTCCGGAGGCAGGATCTCCGCCCCGTCAGGCCGGCTGCTGACACCCATGGATGGCGCCGCCATCGAGGACCGACTGGGGACGGCGGTCTACTCGTTTCTCCGTCCCGAGCTGCACAACGTGCTGGCCCAGGCCCTGCCATCCGACACCCTGGTGCCGGGCGCGCTGATCAGAGCGCTGGAGCAGGACGGCACGGGAGCCCGCGTCCACTTCACCACCTCCGACGGCGACGCCGTACTCGACGCGGACATCGTCATCGGAGCCGACGGGCTGAACAGCTGGGTGCGGTCACAGCTGTGGCCGGAGCATGCCGGCACGGCCTACAGCGGTGCGACCGTCTGGCGGGGCGTGACGAGCGAATCTGTGGAATCCCCGCAGGGCATCGATCAGACCTGGGGCCGTGGCATGGAGTTCGGCTTCTCATCGCTGAGCGGCGGACGGACAGAGTGGCACGCCCTGGCCAATGCGTCATGTGGCACGCGGTCCGCCGATGAACTCGGAGAAGTACGGGCGCTATTCGGTTCCTGGCATGATCCCATACCAGCCGTGCTCGCGGCCACGCCGCCCGCGGCCGTGCTGCGCCACGACATCTTCGACCTGCTCGCCCCGCTGCCGAGCTATGTTCGCGGCAGGACGGTCCTGATCGGGGACGCGGCCCACGCGATGCAGCCGCACCTCGGGCAGGGGGCCGGCATGGCGCTCGAGGACGCCGTCGTCCTTGCCGCCGAGCTGCGAGCCGGACCCGATCCGGCCTCCGCGCTCGCCCGCTACGATCACGCGCGGCGACCGCGGACCCAGGCCGTCGCGCGGAACGCCCGCCGGGCCGGGCGGATGGGAGCACAGCTGGAGAACAGGCTGGTCATCATGGCGCGCAACACCGCGATGCGGCTCCTGCCGGCAAGCGTCGGGCTGAGGGAACTGGTCCGGACCGCTGATTGGACACCGGTATCGCTCGAAGGCCCAGCGCCCCAGGGGTGATCCGGGGACCCTTTTCTCATGGCTGGAGTCGATGGGGGCCAATCGGGGAGCCGTCTCACTTCGGAGAGAGTGGTCGACTCAGCGGTCCCCGGCGGCCAGCAGCAGGTTGGCGTCGACCCGGGCGAGGCCGGAGACGTTCGAGCCGCCTTCGGTGTACCCGGCCTTGCGCTTCCACTGCCGCCCGTCGTAGTGCAGCAACGTGACTTCGGTCGTCACGTCCTCTTCGTAACCCACCACCCACACGTCGTCCTCGCCGACGGCGGCGACGCCGTACAGCGAGCCTTTCCACCTGGGGGGTTCGACCTGCGTCCAGGAGCTTCCGTTCCAGTGCAGGATCAGCGGCTTGCCTGTACCGTACTCGTCACAGTCCCCCGAGGTGCCGCGCTCACCCACGGCCCACACGTCGGACGGCCGGTTCTGCCAGATGTGCCGGAGCGTGCCCTGCCCCAGCGCGGGCAGCCGCATCTCCACCGGCGCGCTGCCGGGAGTCGCACTGTGCCAGATCGCCGGGCGCGAATCAGCGCATCGCCCGCTGGAGGAGCTGCCCGCGATCCACACCTGCCCGGCTCCGGCGTCCACGGCGTGGAATCTGCCTCCGCGCGGGACCTCCTGCTTGCCGAAACGCCTGCCGTTCCAGGTCACAAGGACGGGGACGGACGTCTTGCCCTCCCCGCGCCTGCCGATCAGGAACGCCCGCGAACCGTCCACGGCGACGTCGGCCAGCGCGCCGACCTTCGGGAGCTGTGCAGGGCCGAACGTCTTCCAACGCCGGCCGTCCCAGCGCAGGGCGAAGGGGAGCCGCACCTCATCGGAGTCCCCGTCGAGGTCGCCGGTGTCGCCGACTGCCCAGACCTCGTTCGGTCCGTCGGCGTCCACGCCCGACACGATGGAGTCGATCGCGTCGGGGAACCGCTCGGACAGACGCTGGTCGACACGCCACCCGTCGCGGTCCATCCGCAGGAGCACGCCGACGGACGGCTCGTCCTCCGCTGTTACGGCATGGCCGACCGCCCAGGCCGCCTCCGGGCCCGCCACCGCCACGTCGAGCACCGTGGTGGCCCTGCCGTCAGAGGCACCCTCGTCCTCCTCGTCGTCGAGGTCGCTCTCCTTGGGCGACGCGACGGGGGTCGTGCTCGCCGCCGGAGTCCTCGGCACGGTGCTCGCTGGAGCTGCCGCGCAGCCCGCCAGGACCAGGGCGCAGACGATCCACAAGATCTTCATGGTTTCCGGAGTCTCGCAGACACTCGGGCGTGATGTGACGTTTCTGGCGCCTCCACAGCGCGAAGGACTCGTTCAGTACCTCGAGAGGTGGCCGGTAGCCGAGCGCCGGGCGCAGGCGGTGGATCTGGACGGTCACCCTCCAGAAGCGACGGCACGAGATCGCGGCATCCCGACCCCCACCTGCGTCACCCTGCGCTCCGGTACGAGATGCCCTGGCCCGACGACGTCCGACTACTCTATGTTGCGGGTGATAGCGTAGAGTTGTGAGACTTGCGGATCCCCCTCGTGGAGCCGGCGTGTCAGTACCGGCTGCCGACCGGTGCGGGCAACGCGTCCAGATCCGCGAGGTCTTCCGGGGTGAGTTCGAGGCGTGCCGCGGCGGCGTTCTCCTCCACGCGTGAGCGGCGCCGGCTCCCCGGAATCGGGACGACGCGCTCTCCCTGGGCGAGCGTCCAGGCGAGGGCGACCTGGGCCGCGGTGGCCTGGTGCCGTGCGGCGATCCGCTCGACCGCGTCCACGATGACCAGGTTGGCCTTCAGGTTCTCCGCCTGGAAGCGGGGATTGCGGGAGCGGTAGTCGTCCGGGGAGAAGCCGGCCTCACGGAAGCGGCCGGTCAGGAAACCGCGGCCGAGCGGAGAGTAGGCGACGAAGGCGGCGTCGTGGCGGGCGCACCACTCCAGCGACGTGGACAGGTGGTCCCTCGTCCACAGGGACAGCTCCGACTGCACGGCCTTGATCGGGTGGACGGCCTGCGCCCGGTCGAGCTGTTCCAGGCTGAACTCCGAGACCCCCACGGCCAGCGCCTTGCCCGCGGCCACCATCTCGGCCAGGGCGCCGACACTCTCCTCGACCGGCACCTCGGGGTCCGGGCGGTGCAGGTAGTACAGGTCGACATGGTCCACGCCCAGCCGCCGGAGCGAGGCGTCGACGGCCGCGCGCAGATGCTCGGGCCTTCCGTCCGGCATGGGCAGGGCGGGGGCGCCGTTCCCGGTGGTCCGCGCGACGTTGCCGCCCTTGGTGGCGAGCACGACCTCCTCCCGCCGCCCGGCGATGGCCCTGCCGACGGTCTCCTCGTTGGTGAAGGGTCCGTACACGTCGGCGGTGTCGAGGAAGTTCACGCCCAGGTCCAGCGCCCGCCCGATGACGGTACGGGGGTCCTCGGCGTCGGGGGAGTCACCGTATGCCCACGTCATCCCCATGCAGCCGAGCCCGACCGCGCCCACCTCCGGACCGCCGGGCCACAACCGCCGGGTCATCCGATCCTGATGCACCTCGCCGTTCACGACGTTTCTCCTCTCCATCCGATCAGACCATGCGGTCTGCCCGGGAGCGGAATGATGAATCGCCGGTCAGCGGAGCGCGTCGGAGATGGACTTCGCACCGCCGTGGGCGGTGTGCCCGCCGTCCACGGGGATCTCCGCGCCGCCGATGCGGGACGACTCGTCGGAGATCAGGAAGACCACCAGCGGTGTGACGTCCTCGACGGTCCCGGCCCGGCATGGCGGGGTCCGGGCGAGGGTGGCGAGGCGGAGGCGGTCATCGGCGGTCACTTCGCCGAGTCGGGCCCGGCGGCTGACGCCGGCGTGGTTGACCCGGCCGGCGACCCGGCCGTGGGTGTCGCGCAGCCAGACGGTCAGGGCGGCCCACGAGACGCGTCGGCGACGTCCAGACGGTGGACGATGCTTCCAGGACCGCGATCAAGGGCGGGCGTTCGGCGTCTTGGGGGAGCGGCTCAGGCGCCGCCCGGGTTCGCCGGGCCGTCGCGGAGTACGCCGCGTACCGTGTCGAGCCGTACACCCGGGTCGAACTCCGTCAGCCACCAGGTCGCGCCGACGGCGGCGTACGGCAGCGGGTCGACGTCGGCGGGCAGGCTGACGGCGATGTCGTACGAGCCCATGTCGCCGTGTCGCAGTTCGGTGAGGGTGCCGGCGACCTCGGCGAGCTGGTCCGGGTGCTCCAGGTTGATCGGAAAGAAGCCGTCGAGCCGGGCGGCCCGGCGGATCGGCTTGACGTTGCCGGGGAATCCGGCGGCCCACACCGGCACGCCTGGCCGCTGAACCGGCTGCGGCAGGAACGTGATGTCGTCGACGGTGTAGTGCTCGCCGCGATGGCGCACCGGCTCCCCGGACCATGCGGCGGCCAGGATGGCCAAGGATTCGTCGAGCATCCGTCCCCGCTGCCGGTCGTCGAGCTGCTCGCCGGTCTTGGACAGCTCGCCGCCGAACCGATCGCTGCCGAGTCCGACGCCAAGGGTGAGACGGCCGTCGCTCAGCTGGTCCAGTGTCGCGGTCTCCCGCGCCACTTTGGCCGGCCGCCGGCGGGCGAGCGTCGACACCATCGGACCGAGCCGCAGCCGCTCGGTGGCGGTCGCGATCGCCGCCAGCGTGATCCACGAGTCGGCGACCTGCTGGACCGGTGCCCGCCAGGACAGGTGATCCCACACGAAGCAGCCGTCCCACCCGGCTTCCTCGGCGTCGGCGGCCAGGTTCGCCACCGCCCGCGGGTCGGCGAGCTCGTCGAAGAGCGGCAGCCAGAGTGCCGATCGCAGGTTCACGGTCGCTCTCCTCCGGAGACCGAAAGGATCTCTGCGATCGCGATGTCCCAGAGCTCCGGCGGCGGCATCTGGTGCCCCATGCCCTCGAGCGGGACCAGCCGCGCTCCCGGGATCTCCCGTGCCAGCGCCTCGCCGTGCCCGTACGGGAGCAGCGGGTCCGCGGTGCCGTGCAACACCAGCGTGGGCGCCGCGATCTCGCCGAGGCGGGCGCGGACGGGCTCGCCGCCGTCGAGCTGCCAGTGGTTCTGCGCCGAGGCAGGGGACGGGCTGCGGTCCCAGACGCGGCCGACGACGCGGCGCACCCGCTCCTGGTCGACGGGAATGGTGCCCGCGAAGGTGCGCTCGCCGTCGGTGTAGTAGGCGATGACGGCCTCGCGGTCGGACCAGTCGGGCGTATGGTCGCCGTCCTCGGCGAACCGCTTCGCCAGTTCGGCGCTCATCGGCGGCAGGTCAGAGCGGTCGGGGCCGCCGGGGCCGCCCGGGCTGGTGGCGATGAGCGTCAGGGAGGCGACCCGGCCGGGGTGGCGCACTGCCAGGCGCTGGGCGATTCCGCCGCCCATGGAGACGCCGACGATGTGGGCGGCCGCGATGCCGAGTTCGTCGAGCAGGCCGACGGCATCGTCGAGCAGGGCGTCGCTTCCGTACGGCGGCGCGCCGGGCGGGAAGGTCGTGGAGCGGCCGGTGTCCCGGGTGTCGTACCGGATGACGTGCCGGCCGCCGGCGGCGAGGCGCTCGCAGAACTCCTCGTCCCACCAGTCCATCGACGCCTCGGCGCCGCCGATGAGCAGCAGGGCGGGCGCGGTCGGGTCGCCGAACGTCTGGACGCAGAGCTCTATACCGTTGATCCCGAGAAGTCGCTCGGGGTGATCTTGACTGGCGTTCATGTCCGGCACGCTAAGCCTGGCTACCCCATCGCGAAAAGCTATGATTTTCGATCGAGTCGATCGCCTACAGCGATATACCGGGTCACATCTGGCCGGCCAGCTCGGCGGCGGCTTCGACGGCGAGGTCGATGGCCCGGGCCGCGAGGGGCGACCGGGTGCGCCCGGCCGGCCAGTACAGGTACCACGTGCAGGCAGGCGACGGTTCCAGCCGATGGATGCCGAGCCGGTCGTCGGACCATACGTCTGAGCCCAGGAGGGCGAGCCAGGGCAACACCGCTGAGCCCAGGCCCACTCGCACCATCGACACGACGGCTTCGTGGCCGGCCGTGCGGAACACGATCCGCGGCCGGGCGCCCGCGCCGGCGAGCTCCCGTTCCAGCCATCTTTGGTGGACGGTGGGCGGCCAGGCGACCATCGGAGTGTCGTCGAGCAGCTTGACCGGTACCGGGCCATCGGGGAACGCGCCTGCGGCGGCCACCAGGAGGTACGGCTCGTCCAGCAGCTCGACGTGTTCGACGGCGCCGTCGATCCGGTCGTAGTGGAACAACAGGTCAAGATCTCCGATGTTCGGGTCCTCCGGTTCCACCTCCGAGAGCCTGATGTCGCAGCCGGGGTGCTCGCTCAGCAACCCGCGCACCACAGCCGGCAGGATCAGCCGGGTCGCGCCCTGGAAGGTGCCGATGTCGATCCGGCCATGACCCGCCTTGAAACGATCGACGGCGTCGGTCAGCGCCTCCGACCTCGAGAGCAGCTCGCGTCCGTGGGCCAGGACCAGCTCGCCGAGAGCAGTGGTGCGTACCGGCCTTGGACCTCCTGGCCGGTCGAAGACGGCCCCGCCGACCGCCTTCTCCAGCGCGGCGATCTGCTGGCTCACCGACGACTGGGTGTAGCCGAGGCGAACCGCCGCCCGGCCGAACGTCCCCTCCTCGGCGATGGCGGCCATCGTCCTCAGGTGGCGCAGCTCCACGTCAGCCATGGCACCAGAGTATCGATAGAAACGATCGATCTATGCAGAAATAATCGCTTTTGTTGATGTACAGGTGATCCCAGCGTTCGATCTGGTCGACGAGGCGGAGCGAGGGGCTCGAATCCTAGCGTTGGGTCGCGAGAGTGATGCCCAAGCCGACGAACACGGTCCCGGTCGCGGCGTCGAGCCGGCGGCGCACCGCCTGCCGATCGCGCAGCCAGCCACCGATCCGCCCCGCCAGCACGCCGACCGTCGCGTCGGCCAGGAACTCCAAGAGGATCAGCACCGCGCCCAGGATGGTGAACTGCAGCCAGACAGGCCCTGCCCCGCGATCAATGAACTGGGGCAGGAAAGCGACCATGAACGCGAACGTCTGTGGGTTGGCCGCAGAGGACACCACGCCGTTGAGGAAGGCTCGCCTGCCGGTCATCCCGCCGGCCGAATCGGCGGCTTGCCCCTTCTTGAGGTTGCGGAGCATCTGCACGCCGAGGTGGATCAGGTACGCGGCGCCGGCGAGCCGCAACACCGTGAACACGACGGGAAACGCCGTCAACAGCATGGAGAGGCCGGCTGCGGCTGCGGCGATGTACAACGCGTCACCCGTGATCACGCCGAGCGTGGCGAGCAGCCCGGCTCGCGCGCCGCCCCGCATACCGCATCCCATGACGAACAGCATGTCGGGGCCGGGGGTGATCAGAGCAACGATGGTGGTCGCCGTGAACACAGCGAGCAGGTGCGAATCAATCGGCATTCGGGCTATTTTTCCCTTCGTAAGGGTGCGTGTGGGGACTTGCCCGCTGGCGCCAAACACGGCGCCAGTCCACCTCGAAGTCAGTGCGCTGACCTCTTCTCCAAAGCCCCGGTCGGGGTGACTTCCATGTGCCGGCATGAGAACGCACCAAACCGTTCAGCGGGGACATGGGAGACCTTGATGGCGCGCCCGAAGTTCCGGATCACCTGCTACCTGTGCGGGCGTGCAACAGACAAGCACGGGCTCCTGGTCGCCGAGTTGTGCAGACAACGCCTCGGCCACCAGGAGCCCGTTCTTGTCCGCGGGCATCTCAGGTGAAGAAGGTCTCCGCCAGGGCGTCTTTGGTCCCGGCGACAGCGGCCGAATGCTCTGTCAACAGGCTTCCAGCCGGTCCTTTCGCGCCCGGGCGACGGGAGGACGCAGGAGGTGCCTCATCGATGACGATTCCGAAGACGCCGTGCGGTGCTCGCCGTGTGGCATCGGGGGCGGTTCACGCGTCATGGGACTCCAGCACCTTCATGAGCGGGAGCGGGTTGATGTAGTCCCGGTAGGACACCACCTGCCCGTCGCGGACCCGGAGCACGGCGATGATCCGCTGGGTGAACGGCGCTCCTGTGCCAGTCACCGTGCCGTTCACGGTGTATTCGACGATGATCACCTCAGGGTCGACAGTCTCGTGCATCACCAGGTCGACATATTCGTCGAAGCTGATCAGCGAGCCCTGCGCGGAGACGAACGCGGCGATCTCCGCCCGGCCGCACAGCTTGGCCGGCATGCCTTCCAGCCGGTACGGCCACTCGATCACGGCGTCGGGAGCCATGAGGTCGAGGAATCGTTCGTGGTCTCCCGTCCTGCCCGCCTGGAGGATGTCCGTCACGACTTTCGTTGTACGCATGTTCATTGAACGAGCGTATAGCGAAATGGGTGGTTGGGTCAACGCCCGTACAATGAGCCGGTGAGTGAGTCGTCCAAGCCCAGCCGTACGCGTGCGCAGCAGCGCCTCGACACGCAGCAGCGCATCCTCGCCGCGGCCCGGCAGGCCTTCGCCGAACTGGGTTACGAACACACCACCATTCGCGCCGTCGCCGCCGCGGCCGGGGTCAACGCCGGCCTGGTGATGCACTACTTCGGCTCCAAGGAACAGCTCTTCACACAGGCCGTCCAGGTCGAGACCCACGAACTGCCGCCCGGCGAGCCCGCCGAAGCGCTGCTCTCGATGCTGCGCAGACGCCTCGACGACGAACCGGCGGCGTCGCTGGCGCTGTTGCGTTCCGTACTCACCCACGCCGGCGCCAGTGACGACTTCCGCGACAGCGGGCGTGCCTGGCTGTCCCGGGTCGGCGAGGCCATCCCGCACCGGAACGCGGACCTGCGGGCGGCCCTGATCACGGCCATCATCACCGGCGTGGTCATCGACCGTCACCTTCTCAAGCTGAGCGCGCTCGCCGATGCCTCCGCCGACGACATCATCGAGCTCCTGCGTCCCTGCTTCGAAAGCCTGGCGGGCGAGCATCCCAACCCTTGATCGGCACGCTCGCCGGCCGCGCGCAAGGTCATCGCGAGCATGCGAAGTGCAGTGGACCGGCCTGCACACCACCAGCGGCGAGGGATCGCGACATTCCGGGACCGGCTCCCGCGCGGCCTGAAGCCCCCGGCCGCGCGGCGCGTCTCGCGTGGGCCGATCCCCGCGCCCCGATGACCCGCGCGAGCCGGTCAGCTCAGGTCCCGCGACAGCCACGTCGCGTCCGACGCAGGACATTGCCGACTGGCACGGCACCGCACGACGCGCCAGGCAGCGCCATGACCGTGCCGCCGGCGAGTTGCGTCCTCGCTCAGTCGACGATCGCGCCGCTGGTCAGGTTGGCGATCGTCCCGGTCATGGCCCCCGCTCGATCCGAAGCCAGGAACGCGGCCGTCTCCGCGATCTCGGAGAGCGTCGGAAGCCTCTTGAGCAGCGTCCCCTGCGCCATCGCCCCGCCTTCGAGCATCTCCTGGACCGACTGCCCGGCCGCTGCCGCGGTCTGCTCGAAGAGCTCCTTGGTGTAGGAACCGGCTGCCGGCGCGTCGACGACGGCGTGGGGACGGATGCCGATGACCCGGACGTTGCTCGGCGCCAGCTCCGCGGCCAGAACCCGGGAGAACGCCTCCTTGCCGGCCGCGCTCACGGCGTGTCCCAGGATGCCGCCTACGGCCAGCTTGGCACCCGGCTCCGACAGCGTCAGGATCACACCGGGACGCTCGCCCCCCATGTGCCGGGCGACGGCCTTGCTGGTGATGAACAGCGTCCGCAAGAAGCCGTCGATCGGCCGCATGAACTCCTCCAGCGACAGATCCGCCAGCGAAGTCCCCTGGTCGTGCTGGACGCTCACGGCGTTGACGGCGATGTCGATGCCGCCGGCCGTCGCCGCGACCGCGTCGGCGTGCTTCTCGACCGCCTCCTGGTCGAGCACGTCGACCTGCGCGGTCTCGACCGTTCCGCCCGCGGTGGCGATGTCACGCGCCACGGCGTCCAGCTTCGCCCGCGTCCGCCCGGCGATGAAGACCCTCGCGCCCTCCCGGGCGAAGACCCGTGCGATGGCGCCGCCGATGGCACCGCCGCCTCCATAGATCACGGCGCTCTTGTCCTTGAGCAGCAATCCACTCATCGGTGACCTCCACATGATTGTTCTTCCGGATGGACAGGCGGGCTCCCTGGTCGCGGCCATGCCGCCGTCCGGCATGCGAGAGCTCACTTGCGTGATGCAAGCGAGGCTAGTGGGGTAGCCTTGCATGACGCAAGTGCTCCTCTGGGAGGTGGGATCGCCATGCTGGGCAAGACCTACGACACGCAGGTGTGCTCGGCCGCCAGGGCACTGGAGGTCATCGGCGAGCGATGGAGCCTGCTGATCGTGCGTGACGTGCTGTTCGCCGGGGCGACCCGGTTCGCCGACTTCCAGCGCCTGGGCATCGCGACCAACATCCTGGCCAAACGCTTGGACGGCCTGGTCGACGCGGGCGTCCTCGAACGCCGATCGAGCAAGGAACACCCCGATCGGAGCGGCTATGCCGCGACCCGGAAGGGACTCGACCTGGCACCCGTGATCATCGCGCTGACGCAGTGGGGTGATCGATGGGCGGCGCCCGGCGGCCCGCCCATTCTGTACCGGCACACCGGTTGCGATGGGGCGATCACCGAGCAGACCACCTGCGACACCTGCGGGGAGGTCACCGACCTCGCGCAGATCCACGTCGTCCACGGCCCCGGCTTCCCCGAGGCTCTCATGATCGCGCGGAAGAATCGCCCGGAGGTCGCCGACCTGCGACAACACTCCGCTCTCGGAGATGAGGGCTCCGCCCGGTAGGCGGGATCCCGCGCACTGCGACGGCCACACCCCGCCCCGTTGCCGAACGCCGACGGACAGGGTCGTGGTCATGCGAAGTCTTCGACGGCTTCGCGAAGGACGTCCATGGCGGCGGTGATGGCCGTGTCGATGATGGCCGTGTCGATCGCCATGCCGATCGCCGTCTCGTCGTCGGATTCGATGACGTGCGGGTGCTGCATGAAGGCCCGGGCGGCGCCGGCGACGATGGTGGCCAAGCCGGCGGCGCGGCGGGCGAGCGCGGGCTCACGGCCGCTCGGTGGCGCGTCGTCGGGGTCACTGGCCGCGTGGGGGCGGCCGGGGCGACACCGTCCTGACCGCGGTCCCGGCAGTCGGCCTCGGCGTTGGGGTGGCTCTCATCCCGTTGACGACTCCATGCGGCAGCCTCGTCGCGCGGAGGTTGCCTCAGTCGTCCTGGCGGAAGATGATCGCGGCGCCCAGGGCGGCGTTGGCGGGCACGAACATCTCTCCGGTACCGGTGTGGGTGACCGGGATGTCGTTGTCGCGCAGGAGCCGCTCGGTGGCGGCGATGTCGCGTACGGACACCGTGTAGGCGACGAACGCCGGCAGGGCCGCCGGGCGTTCACCCGGCAGCAGACCGGCGAGCGCCGATGCGGCCACGATGGTGATGTTCGCCCGGTCGAAACGCGTCACCCGGCCATCCCGCGCCTGGCCGAAGTAGGTGCCGTAGCGGTGCTCAAGCTCGGGCAACGCCGAGTCGGCGACGCACAGCACACATTCGACCAGCCCGGTGGCGCCGTTGGGATGGTCGGTGTGCCGCTCGTCCTCCAGCGCCTCGACTGGAGTGTTCTCGGCGAATCCGATCCTGCCTTCCGGCACACGTCCGGCGGGCAGATGGGGATGGGAGATCTCCAGGTAGCGGGCGGGCTCCATCTTGGTCCCGGTGCTGGTCTCGACGGGTCGCTGGATGGCGTGCACGCCACCGTGGCCAACGTCAGCGGCGGTCAGCCGCGCGGCGACGCCGTCGATGTCCGGCGTATCGGCGAGCACGATGTGAAGGCCCTGGAAACGCTGGAGCAAGGACGTGATGGTGGCGGCGGTGGCGCGGATGGCCGCCCTCAGCCCTGGCAGCTTGTCGTCAGGCGCCTGCAGCGGGACGGGGCGGGCTTCGCCGGGCATGCGGCCGGTGTTGTCGATGACGGCTACCAGCTCGATGAAGTTGCGGGGGAAGTACACATGGGTGTTGGCCACTCCGAACGGTTCGGCGGGGCCTCCCGGGACACGCGGAAGGACGGGATAGGCGGGTGCCGGCACGGTGAAGCCGAGCCGGCGGTATCGCTCCATCGCCTGGTTCATGTCCTGCACGATGTGCCCGACGTGATGCAGACCGTTGATGTCGTCGCCCATCACGGGACCCTCCGTATCCGAGAAAATTCGAGAGTTGACTTGCGTTTGAGAGTACACAGTCATTTGCGTGGACGATAGCATTTGGTGCATGAGTGACAGCGGGCTACGCGAACGCAAGAAGGCAAGGACCCGGAAGGCGATCCTGCGCGAAGCGTTCAGGCTCTTCCGTGAGCGCGGCTACAACGCCACCACCGTCGAGCAGATCGCCGCGGGACACGCACGAGAGGTGTTCGCGGCCACCGTGCCCGGCTCTCAGCGCAGTGACTGGGCGGAGCGGAACAGGCCGGTGGGGTCGTAGGCGGCCTTGATCTCGCGCAGGCGCGGGAGGTTGTCGCCGTAGTAGGCCCGGGCCCAGTCCTCCAGGTCGGCGTCCGGGTAGTTGGGGTAGACCCCGCCGGACGACCACGGCGACACCCGTTCCCACGACTCGCGCAACCACGCGTGCGCCTCCCGCCGCCGCTCGTCGCGGGCGCGGAAACCGACCTGGACGGCCTGCTTGAGCAGGAACCGCGGGCCGCGGTGGACGAACGCGGTCGCGTCGGAGGCCGGGCGGCCGATGGCGCCCGCCCACGGCACGAACTCCAGGTCCCGGATCTCGCCGCGCACCCGGTCGGCGACCAGCCGGTCCAGCAGGTCCTCGACGGCCGTACGCGGCAGGAGGCCGTCGAAGAAACCCGACTTGTTCAGGCGCAGCCCGGGCCGCTCGCCGTACGGCAGCTCGGTGACGGGGCCCTGCCCGCCGTCGGCGTAGGCGTGGTGGCAGGCGGCCGCCGCGCCCTCCAGCCGGGTGAGCCGCAGGCGGCCCGGCGGCGCCAGCGCGTCGACGGCCTCGGCGGCCCGCTCCTCGGCGCCGGCGACGACGCCGAAGAGGACGGCCTGCGGCGGCTCGTCCGGCTCGTCCCCGGAGATGACGGCGATCTCCAGGTTGACCTCGTCCGGCGCTTCGGGCGCCCACCGCTGCCAGGCGTCGATGAGGTCGGCGGCCCGCTCGAAGTCGCAGACGGCCTGCACAGCGGTGACCGGCACGATGGGGCGGGTACGCAGCGTCATGCGGGTGACCACGCCGAAGTTGCCGCCACCGGCCCCGCGCAGCGCCCACAGCAGATCGTCGTCCGCCTCGACGCGCGACCCGTCGGCCAGGATCACCCGCGCCGCGAGCAGGTGGTCGGCGCCGAGCCCGTGCAGGCGGCTGAACACGCCGTATCCACCGCCCAGGACCGCTCCGGTGACGCCGACCGCCGGGCACCAGCCGCAGGGCACCATGCGCCCGTGCTCGGCCAGTCGCCGGGCCAGCTCGCCGATCCGCACGCCGGGGCCCACCCGCACGCTCTCCGCGCCGACCTCGATCTCGTTCGCCGCGCTGAGATCGACGAGCAGGCCGGTCGTGGAGGAGTGCTCGGCGAAGCTGTGACCACCGCCGCGCAGGGCGAACGGCATGCCGCGGGCGCGGACTAGCTCAAGGACGCCGACCACGTCCGCCTCGGAGGCGCAGCAGGCCACGGCGGCGGGCAGCTTCTCGGTGAGCGTGCCGAGGAAGGGCTTGCGCCTGGCCTGGTAGCCAGGCTCGCCCGGACGGATCATGTGTGGGCCGGTCATCGGCGGGCCGGCTTTCCGGTCTGCAACGCGTACAGCTCGGCGTAGCGTCCACCCAGCGCCAGCAGGTCCTCGTGGGTGCCCTCCTCGGCCACGCGGCCCTGGTGCAACAGGTAGATGCGGTCGGCGTGGCGGACGCTGGTCAGCCGGTGCGTGATGAGCAGGATGGTCCGTTCTCCGGCGATCGCGCGGAGGGTCTCGTAGACGGCGTACTCCGCTTTGGCGTCCAGTGGCGCGGTCGGCTCGTCCCAGATGAGCAGGGCGCCGTCCCGGAACAGTCCGCGGGCCACGGCCAGGCGTTGCCACTGGCCGGCCGACAGCTCGTGGCCGCCCCTGAAGTGTTTGGACAGCAGGGTGTGCCATCCCGCGGGCATGCCCGCGACGACGTCTGCGGCGGCGGCGAGCGAGGCGGCCTCGCGCAGGGCGTGGTCGTCCGGGTCCGGGCGGTCGTGGCGGCCGATGCGGACGTTGGTCCGGGCGTCGTGCGGCCAGCGGACCGGGTGCTGCGGGACCAGGACGACCCGGTCGGCCAGGGTACGCGGGTCCAGGAGGGCGGTGTCGATCCCGTCCCATCGCATGGTTCCGCTGGTCGGCCGGTAGAGCCCGGCGAGGAGCCTGGCCAGGGTGGTCTTGCCCGAGCCGTTCTCGCCGACCAGCGCGATCGTCTGCCCGGCGCGGATGGTCAGGTCGATGTCGCGCAGCGCAGGAGTCCGCCCGCCGGGGTAGGCGAAGCCCACGCCGCGCAGGGTGACGCACTCCGGGGAACGCGGGACCGGTACGCCGGACGCCGGTCGTTTCCTGGCGTCGGCGTCGGTGAGGAAGTCCTGGTAGTCGGCCACGTACAGGGACTGTTCGAACAGCTGGTTGGCGGCCTGGGTGAGCTGCCGCAGAGCCGCGGCGGCCACCCTGACGGCGATCACCGCGGTGCCCGCCGCGGCCGGCCCGATCCAGCCGGCGTGCAACATCAGACCGAGTACGGCCAGCACCCCGGCCAGAGCGAGGCCGGCCAGCGCGCGGCCCGCGGTCCTGCCCCGCGCCATGGACACCCCGACCTGGGTCTCCCTCTTCCTCAGCACGTCCGCCACCTGGCGGTACTCGGCCAGCACGTACGGCTCGGCCTGGCAGGCGCGCAGCTCGGCCGCCGGTTCCCGCTCGGTGGACAGCTCGGCGAGCATCTGCACCCGGCGGTTCAGCGTGACCATGCTCCGCATGCCGGCGTACCCGCGCCGCGCGACCGTCAGCACCGCCCAGGCCTCCGGGATCATGCCGGCCACGAGCAGCGGCACCAGCAGGGGGTGCAGGACGGCCAGCCCGGCTACCGCGGCCGTCACTCCGCAGACGGCGCCGAGCAGGTCGATCGTGTTGCCGACCGCGCGGTCGAGGTGGAACAACCCGCGGTCGCGGGCCCGGTGCAGGCCGTCGTAGAAGTCGGCGTCGTCGAAGTCGGCGAGCTGCACGTCCAGGGCGGCGGCGAACAGCCGTTCCTCGGCGGCCCGGCGCAGCGCCGGTTCCAGCCGCGCCCTGGCCAGCTCCACCGCCGCTTCGGCCGCCCCGCGCAGCGCCAGGATCCCGGCGACCAACGCCAGGCCGGGGGCCGCCGCCACGAGCCGGTCGGGCGCCGCGCCTGACGCGAGCAACTCGTCCAGCACGGCCACGCTCGTCAGCAGCCCGCCGGCCGTCGCGGCGCCCGCGGCCAGCTGAAGGACGAGGACGGCGATCGCGGACCGGCGCCCGCACCGCCAGATGAGCCGCAGCACCGGCACGGTGACCGCCAGCAGTTGCCGCGGCGTGCGGCGGGATCCGTCCGGCTGGTCGAGGTGCCAGTAGGGGGTGACGAGCTCCTCGTCCACCTTCTCGTCCACGGGGCTCATGCCAGGTCCGGCAGCAGCACGGACGGCAGCGCGCACTCGGGGTGCATGCGGAGCAACTGGTAGGACACTCCGCCCAGGCCGGGCAGCAGGCCCGGCGCGAAGGCGTCCCTGGCCAGGCCGCTGACCGGGCCGTTGGTCTCCAGGCTGCCCAGGATGACGGCGTCCAGCCGGTCCCGCTCGACCGGGGCGACACCGGCGGCCCGGGCCTGCTCGATCGTCTCCCAGCAGCCGAGGTCGCCGTGGCAGAGCGTGTGGTTCCAGCCGATCCCGTCGGCCCAGCAGGAGGCGGCGGCGCGCGCCAGCCTGTCACGCCACAGGGTGCCGCCCTCGCGGGCCCGCCGGTCGGCGGCGACGAGCCCGATCCCGCCCGCGCCGTGGCACCACGCCTTGGCGGCGAAGCCGTCGTTGCGAAGGTCCAGCCAGCCGCGCTGCTCGGCGTCGTAGAGGGTGTCCTCGTAGGCGAAGGCGGCCTCGGCCAGCTCTCTCATGCCCTCATGGTCACCGGGGGAATCGGCGAGGCGCGCCAGGGCCCAGCCGATGCCGCTCGCGCCGTGCGCCAGCCCTCCGAGCCCCTGCGGGAAGCGGAGGCTCGGCCAGCACACCCCGCCGGGGCGGCGCTCCGCCAGCCCCGCGAGGCGCTCCCCGATCGTACGGGACAGCCGGGCCCAGCACGCCTCGCCGGTCTCCCGGCCCAGCAGGAGGAGCGGCACGATCGCCCCCGCCATCCCTGACAGCAGGTCGTAGCTGTCGTCGGCCTCGATCGAGTCCGGCAGCAGTCCTGCCAGAACGCGGGCGCGCTGAAGCCCTTCCTCTCCGACGACACCCAGGGAGCGCAGCAGCAGCCAGCTCCACACCTGCGAGGCGATCCCGAGGTAGGCGCCGGGAGGCTCCGGCCGCAGGCGTATCCCTTCCCGCCGCCTGGCGGCGTCGCGGTCCTCCATGGCGCGGATCGTGCGCAGGACCGCTTCCAGGAGCCCGTCCAGTTCCGCGATCGGCTCGGCCCTGCCGTCCGCGGCTTCCCGGATGTAGGCGCTCAGCAGGATCGCCAGGCCGTGGGCTCCGCCGTACAGGTCGAGCGACAGCGGCTGCACGGCCCAGCCGGTGACGTCGAGCACGGGCGTGATCCACGTGACCGTGCCGTCCGTACCGCGCACGGCGCTGTCCAGAACCTCGCGGAGGATGCCGGCGGCCGCCGCGCGCCGCCTGGGCTCCAGCCGTTCGGTACGGACGAGGCCGGGCGGGAGCCGTTCGAGGTCCGGCATCCAGCCCTCGTTGAGGTACGCGCTGACCAGAGCCGCCTGAGCCACCGCCCGGTCCAGGCCGTGGTCGCGCTCCCGCCAGCGGGCCACCGCATCGGCGACCAGATCGCTCTCCGGGCCGCACCTGGTGTCGGCGGGGCCGCGGAGCATGCCGACGCGCGGCGTGGTGTCGAACATCGGGATGTCACCGTGGCACAGCTCGTCCACCTCCGCGGCGATGATCGCGGCGTCGCCGGGGGCCCCGGGGACGTTCTCCGACATCTTCGCCAGCAGCCGGGCGGCCTTCGCG
The DNA here is from genome assembly GCF_040630865.1 of Nonomuraea sp. NPDC005730. NCBI lineage: Bacteria > Bacillati > Actinomycetota > Actinomycetes > Streptosporangiales > Streptosporangiaceae > Nonomuraea > Nonomuraea sp. NPDC005730. The sequence goes on along the minus strand of NZ_JBEXYK010000014.1, from coordinate 39,830 downwards.
CGGGCGTCCGCCTCGTCATGGAGCGCGGCCGGATGCCACAACATGCGCGCCAGCTCGGCGTACGACTCGGTGGAGCGCAGCACCGCGCGGACGGGACAGTCGGCGAACGGCGCCAGCAGCGGCTCCAGCTTGCCCGACCGGTCCAGCTCGGTCAGATGGTCGTCGAGCTCGTCGAGGCCGGCGATGATCAGGTCCCAGTACCGGCCGAGCACCGGCTCGGGGCTGGGATGGTTGGCCGCCGGCGGCAGCGTCACCCGCTCGGTGCCCATCCTGGGGCTGTCGGTGCCGGCGTCGAGCACCACCGGCAGCTCGATCTGCGGCTGCTGGCCGGGCAGCGCGCCCGCCGCCGACATGTCCACGCCTCGCCAGCCCAGGGCCACCCCTCGTCCCGGGAGCAGCCCGATGCCCAGCACCGAGCTGTTCACCAGCTCCACCGCCGTGTCGAAGGCCCGGCCGTACCCCGAGGGGCGGGCCTTGGCGTGCGGGGCGAACAGGCTCTCGCAGTCGACGACCACGGGGTGCGGCCCGGCGGCGATGAGGTTCTCGGCGTGCAGGTCGTTGCCGCCGAGCAGGCGCATGAGGGCCAGCCAGTGGCCCAGTCCCCGGTAGAACGCGCGCAGTTCGCCGTCGCCGGCGCAGTGGCGGTGCTCGATGTGCTCGGCCCAGCCGTACCCCTGCCTGGTCACGACGGCGGGCACTCGCATGGTCGGGACGCCGAGGTACGTGAGCAGGTCGGCGAGCGCCGCGTCCACCGCCAGCGAACGCGGCTTGTAGAGCACCCGTCCGCCGCCGCCGTGCAGCATGACGACCGTCTGCCCGCCCCGGTGGCTGTCGCCGGCGCCGAACTCGACGCGGTCGAGCTCGCCCGACGGCGCTCCCGGAAGGGAGACCAGCCTCGCGCGGTCCGCGGCGAAGCGTTCGGCCAGGCGGAACGCGGCGGCGCATCGATTGCGGATGATCGTCGTGAGCCTCGGCATCATGCCGGGGTAGAGCACCGCCAGATCGTTCCAGAATGCCGGTTGCGCCACACTTCGCTGCCACTCCCGCCAGCGGGCGGCGGGGTCGGCGGCGGTCAGGCGCCCGGACAAGCGGGCGGCGTTCACCTCCAGCACCAGCACCCTGGTGATCTTGCGGCGGACCTCCTCCTCGACGGACAGCGCAGCGCCTGACAGGACGGCGCTGCGCTCGGCCGGCGCAAGACCGGTAAGTGCGCGCAGCTGGGCCCCGAGGTCGGTCAGTGCGGGGCCGATCAGCGGGTCCAGCGGAGGGTCGAACTCACCGGCCATGCGCTCCGCCCCTGCTCAGCAGCACTGATAGGTTCTGGAACCCGAGCAGGCGGTCCCGCATCTGCCGGAGCCGCCCGGCCCTGTCATGGTGATCTCCGACTCGACGTACATGCCGGGCATCAGCGGGCCTGCTGGGCTCTCCGGGTCGTCGCCCGCCCTCCAGGCGGCGATGATCTCCTCGGCCCTCTCTAGGGTGACAGTCATGTTCGCTCCCTTCTCGAATCTGGCACCATGATTCGGGGTCGACGCAACGCCTGATAGGCCTCATAACTGCGCACTTGACGACAGATGGGGGATATGAGATAGACAGGCGTGATCACCGTTTCTGCGGTAGATGATGACCAGATGCTCATCGACGGGCTGGCCGCCTGGCTGGCGGACGTTCCCGACGTACGGCTGACCGGATGGGCCGCCTCCGTCGCCGAGCTGCTCAGGACCGAGCCGTCCCCGGCCGACGTGGTGCTGCTCGAGGCGCGGCTCGCCGACGGCTCCGACCCGGTCGAGAACGTGTGCGCGCTGGTCCTGCGGCAGCGGCGGGTGCTGGTGGTCAGCGCGATGCCCGGCAGCAACCTGGCCAGGCGGATGATCGAGGCGGGAGCCGGCGGATACCTCACCAAGAACCACAGACTGAAGACCCTGCTGTCCAAGGTCAGGGAGCTGGCCGAGGAGAAGATGGCCTGTCCGTCCGGCCCGGCGGCGGACCACCCGACCGGGCGGGAATGCGTCCGTCCCGTCCTGTCCCCTCAGGAGCACGCGGTGCTGCTCGCCTACGCCTCCGGAATGACGCTCGCCGCGGCGGCGCGCAGCGCCGGAGTGCGGCCGGGAACCGCCAAGAACTACCTGGAACGTGTCAAGGAGAAGTACCGCAAGGCCGGGCGCCCGGCGTACACGAAGCTGGAACTCGCGGTCCGGCTGAGAGAGGACGGCCTGGCCACCTGACCCTGCCGCCGTTCGTACGGCACCGCATGCCTCAGCACCGGGCGGGCCGGGGGCGAGGGCTGCCTGGATGCCGGCCCGCATGTCGGTGCCGCCCGCCCCGACCGCTCGCCGGGGCCCCGGCCGGAGGGCTGGAGCGAGGACGCGATGCCGGAGGCGGGCGGCGAGGAGCTACAGGCGGTTCTTGGGGTGGCACCGAATAGGGCAGAAACGGGCCATCGCGATGCGGGCGATGTGCGGCTGGGATCCCGGCGTCACCACTTCTTCCACTCGTCTTTCTCATAGCACTTGTGCAGCCACCACGTGAGCTTCGGCATGCCCGTCCAGCCCACGAAGGGCCCGTGCCCCAGCACGCATCGCGCCTTCCTGAGCCCCTCCGGGGTCCAGCCCCTGCCTCTGCTGCACTGGGGGATGAACTTCCTCACGATCGGCTTGTTGCACAACCACTTGATGTTGGGGGTCGGCGGGCTGCTCATGGCCCCGGCGGCGCTGGAAGTCGCCGCGGGGGCCAGGGGCGGGGTTGCCGCTTGCGCCGTCCCGCCCGCGAGCACCAGGGCGAACGTACCCGCCACGACTGCGGTGCCGAACTTTGCGATGGCCTTCATGTCATCTCCTTCGCTCGTGAATGCGCTGTAGGAGTGAAGCTAGGCCGGGCCTTGTTGAGGTCGGGTTGAGGATCCGTGAAGCGGTCTCCCTTGCTCTGGCTTGCTCAAGCGACCGTCCTGAGAGCAGCTGCACACGGGCGCCGCCGAGATCGGGCAGATCTGCCTGGAGATCGCCCCGGCCTACCTGTCGGAGGAGAAGGTCTCCACGGTGCCGGCCGTCTTCGCCGCGGAGATCGGCGCGGCAGAGATGGTCAGGGCCGGCACGCGCGGGTCGTCGAGCGGGATCTGCGGCAGTGGCGCGGGCTGATGCGAGGACGCCCCTGCCACCTGGCGCCGTTCCCGATGCCGGCGGACGGAGAAAGCCGCGTTATAGAGGCATGCCTTCCTCACCGCCACGTCACATCACTCTCTGTGTCATTACGAGTACATTCGGTAGTTGGCGTCGAGATTGGATCACATGGCGCGCACCCCGCCGCCCCATTTCTCGCCCCAAGAAGGAGCCATGCATGAGCATGATCCAGACCGGTGTCCTCGACCTGGATTCCACCCATCCAGTGGCCACCACCGGCGGTGACACCTCCACCTTCACCCAAGTGACGTTCCCGACCCCGTTCCCTGCCGGGTCACGTGTGATCGTCATCCCCTTCGTGCAAACCTTCAACGGCCCCGAGACCCCCGGCCTCAGGATCGCGGACGTGACCCCGCACGGTTTCCGGATCCGCATCAACGAGATCCTCGCCGGCGCCACGAAGAGCGACGGATTGCACGCCCGCGAGACCATCGGCTGGCTGGCCGCCACCGTCTGAGCCCGCCCGCTCCCCGATACACCATCGACAACGATGAGCCCCCGCTCGCTCCTCACGGATCGGACGGGGGCCGCATCGCGTCCTACGGCCAACCACCGTGGCCCGTACCGTGCGGGAAGCATATGGTCAGCGCGGCGTGGCCCTCATCGGTCAGGACGTCGTACGGCGGGAGATCCCGCGCGAGCACGGCAAGGCGAACGGCGTGAGCATCGGGCTGCTCGACGCGATGTGCCGTCACACCCTGAACGCCGGCTACCACGTCATCTGGAAGGCATCCTCACCCGGAGCCGCTACGGAGACATGCTGCAGGCGCTGTCTCGCGACCATCGAGGCACGAGCCACGGCTGCTCGCAAACGACCACGACCTGGAAGTCATCGAACGACCTCGACTTCATCGCCAAGATGCACCGGATCCTGGCCCCCTACGACACCCCGCCCGGCGACGGCCGAGTGGGGTGTGTGGACGAGTTTGGCCCGCTTCGGCAAGTAAGGGGAAGGCCCGCAGGTGCTGGGGCATGCTGGAGGCATGAGGGATGATCAGATGGCCGCCGCTGTCCGTGTGCTGATCAATCAGTACGACCCAGAAGGTCTGTTAGGCGCGGGGGCTCCCGAGGACGAGTACGACTCTGAAGTGCATGATCTGACCGCGCTGGTGTGCGGTGAGGAAGAGATCACAGCCGAGGCTGTGGGCGCGGTCTGGAACCGATGGTTCAACGAGGTCTCCGTGTGGAGCACCCGGAACCCTGAGCAGGTCAATGAGGTCGCGGCCGCGCTGGAGAGACTTCGTGGCCGGCGACAGCGCTCGAATCTGCCCTGATTACCGGGCTCGGGATCGCCGGCTCGGCGAACGGATCGTCAATCAGTCGTTGACGGCGCTGTGACGAAGTACGTTCGAGGGTCATGAGCCCCGATCAGTGCCCTTCCTGAGGGTGAAGTCAGCGGGAGCGCCGGCGGGCGGCGGGGGCTCATGCAATGGCACGGCCCGAAGGAAATCATCGTCCATGAGTCCGTGCCGGGACCGCGCGAGAAGCCTCTGAACGGAGTGGCTGTGAGCAGCATTGTCCTCGGCCGAGGACGTCCGTCGATCGCGCCGGGTCGGGACGGACCCGCGCGACGAGGACGCCTTCCCCGAAATCGGGTGGGGTGAGGGGCTGATGGTGGGGGCGGAGGTGAACCGTGGCCCCGCCAAGGGCGCGGCCACGGTGGCGCGATGTAGGTTGAGCCCTAATCGGTGCGGGCCGTCCTGGCGGCCTGCTCGATCTTCGCGCAGTAGGCTGCACGGGCTTCCTCGTCGATCTGCTGCTCGTGTTCGGCGCGCAACCCGGCCCGGCCGTCGAGGCCCTCGCGCAGGATGTCGGCGTGCCCGGCATGCCGGGTGGACTCGCAGAGGACATGGACCATGATGGCGAACAGGTTCATGTGCCAGGCCGGCGTTGACTCCGGCCACCACGGCACGTGGCCGGGGGCGTCGAGGGGAAGCTCGTTGATCGTCGCGTCCGAGTGTTCCCACGTGCGCCGGTAGAACCCGATGATCTGATCGCGGGTCTCGTCCTCGGTCGCCCACAGATCGCTGCCGTTGGAGTCCTGCCATCGGGGCAGCGGTTCCGGGGAAGGGCGGTCGAAGACCTCGCCGAAGTACCTGGCCTCGACGGTGGCCAGGTGTTTGACCAGGCCGAGGAGGTTGGTCCCGGTCACTGTCAAAGGTCGGCGGGCGTCGTATTCGGACAAGCCGTCGAGTTTCCAGAGCAGCGCCTTGCGGTCCCGTCGCAGTCTCTCGTGCAGGTTGTCTTTCGCGAAATCGTCAATCATGGGTCACGATCCTGTCAGGCTGCGCCGGTGCTCGGGGTCGCGAGCTGCATGGAGTCATCGGCTCCGCCGGCCATCGCTCACAGCCACACTGCTTGCCGAGATCCTCACGGAAGACAACGCCGGATGTGGGAGGACAAGCCCTTCCACGAGGGATCGAGGGGAGTGCAGGAACAACGGTGTAACCCCTCGCGGTCGGGCATCTCAGCCGTCACCCTCTGTGCCCTACGCCAAGGCTCCACTTCGGGGCTCATCGCACGGACCCGAGCGGAAGGCCCCATCGGGTGCGGCGGCCGCCCGTGGCCGCCGCACCGGAGTGATCAGCGGTTGGCGCAGAGCGCGTTGTCGATCAGGCGGGCGGTGGCCTGGCCTTGGGCTGGAGTACCGGGGTAGGTGGTGCGGGAGACGATCACGCTGGTGCGGCCATCCTCGGTGACGGCGTTGTCGGTGATGAACCCGGGCGTGCCACCGGGATGCGACCATGCCGTGATCCCGCAGCTCAGCCGCTGCTTGGCCATGCCCAGGCCGAATTCCCTGCCGGGCGCGCCGACGGGGACCGTGGTGGTCATCTTCTTGAGCTGACGTGGCGTCAGGAGCCGGCCGCCCAGCAACGCTCGCCAGAACCTGCCCAGGTCGCCGGTGGTGGTGACGGCCTCGCCCGCCGGGCCGGCCCAGCCGAGGCTGAGCACCGTGGCGCGGAAGGGCCGGCCGGTCTTGGCGTCCTCGGTGTAGCTCTGGGGGTGCGGCTTGGGCAGCCGCGAGGCGTCACCGGGCAGCGTCGTCTCGCGTAGCCGCAGCGGCGTGACGATCCGGTCGGTCACCTCATCGCGCCAGGAGTTACCAGTGGCCTTCTCGACGATCATCCCGGCCAGGATGTAGTTGATGTTGGAGTAGCTCCAGCGGGCGCCGGGGGAGAAGAGCGGGCGCCGACCCACGCTGAGAGCGACCAGCTTGCGCGGGGACATGCGGAGGAACCGGTAGGCGCGGTAGCCCTGCTCGGTGCGCATCTTCATCTCGATGTCGCCTACGGAGTCGTGCAGGCCGCTGGTGTGCTGGAGCAGGTGCCTGACGGTGATGGCGCGCCCGTCGTTGCCGTTGCCGCGCACCAGTCCGGGCAGCCACCGTTCGACGCTGTCGCCGAGGGACAGGCGGCCCTCCGCCGCCAGCTGCAAGATCACGGTGGCCACGAAGGTCTTCGTGTTGCTGCCCATCCGGAAGTGCCCGTCGAGCGGGATCGGCACGGTACGGCCACGCACCGCCGTACCGGCTGCCGCGGACAGGTCACCGGCGGGAGAGACCACCCGCGCCTGCACCCCCAGCGTGCCGGCGTCGTGGATCGCGGCCAGATCCCGCTGCAGGGCCGCCCGGTCGTAGCCGGACGTGGCGTGGGCCGGGCCCGCCGCGAGTGTGACGACCGCCGCGGCCGTGACCGCTGACGCACCGATCGCGTGGATGCGGTGGTTGATCGGATTCCTCTTCATCATTCTTGCCTCCCGGCAGATACGACCGCCGTAGCAGTCGGGTGGGACTCGAAAGGTCCGGTGCGATGGCCGCCTGCGGCGGGTCGTGGGCTCAGCGGCCACCAGATGGCCCGGCCGAGCAGCGCGGCCAGGGCGGGCACCAGGACCAGTGACACGACGAGCGCGGAGAGCAGGATGCCGAGCGTCATCGCGAAGGCGATCTGCTCGTTGCCCGGCGACGTGCCGAGGCCGGCGAAAGAGGCGGCCAGCACCAGGCCGGCCGTGGCGATGGCCGGCGCGGTGTGCCGTACGGCGCGGGCCACGGCGGCGCGAGCCGTACCCGATCGCCGCATCTCCTCCCGGATGCGGTCGGCGATCAGGATGTTGTAGTCGGTCCCCAGCGCCACGACGAACAGGAACAGCACGAGCGGAAGCGTGAAGCCGACGCCAGGCTCGCCGATGACGTGCTGGAACAGCAGCCCGGCTGCGCCGAGAGTCGCGGCGAAGCCGAGCCCGACGGAGAGCAGCAGGATCACCGGAGCGAGCAGGCTGCGCAGGAGCAGCAGGAGGATCAGCGCGATCAGCGCGGCCGCGACCGGGAACACGATCTTCAGGTCGTGGTCGACCGCGGTCGAGATGTCGGCGACGATGGCGGGCGTCCCGCCCACGTGGGCCGTGATCCCGGCAGGCGTGTGCTGGGCGACCGTGGCCCGAATCGGTCCGACGGCCAGGTCGCGGGCCTGCCGGCTCCGCGGGTCCGCGGTCGGGTAGAGGTCGATGCGGGCGGCACGGTGGTCCTTGTTCAGGACGGTCGGTGCGATCTGGCCTACGCCCTTGACCTGGGTGAGCGCTCGGGAGAGGCCGTCGAGCCGGCCGGCAGTGAGGGTGCCGCCGTCCTTGGCGGTGATGAAGACGCTCGTCGGGTCGGACACGCCGGCCGGCAGCGTACGGGAGATCTCGGCCGCGGTGGCCGCCGCGGGGGTCCGGGCGCCGGAGCCGCCCTGGCCATAGTCCATGCGGATGCCGATCAGCCCGGCGGCCAGTGCGGCGAGCAGGCCGATGGCGGCGGTCAGCATCATCAGCGGCCGGCGCGTGACCAGCGCACCCAGGCGGGCGGCCCGGCCCTCACCGGTCTCGGGACGCAGAGCCGTACGGGAGGGCCAGAACATCTTGCGCCCGGCAGCGGCGAGCAGCGCCGGCAGGAGCGTGAGGCTGCCGACCATCATCACCACGACCGCGACGGCGATCGCGGGGCCCATCGAGCGGAACTGCCCGAAGGTCGCGAGACCGAGGGCGGCGAACGCGGCCACGATGGTCAACGCCGCCGAGGTGATCGCGGTGCCGACCCGGCCGGAGACCTGCGCGGCCACCTCGCGGGCGGACTGCTCGGGCCGGGTACGCAACTGCTCGCGGTAGCGGAACAGCAGGAACAACAGGTAGTCGATGCCGATGCCGAGCAGGACCACGTTGATGAGGCCCGGGGTGCCCGCGTCGAGCTTGAGCCCGGTGAGCATCGCGGCGCCCGCGACGGCTCCCGCCGCCACGAAGCCGATCATGGCGACCGCCAGCAGCGGCAGCAGGGCCGCCAGCACGCTACGGAACACCAGCACGTTGATCAGGACGATGAGCCCCACGATGAGCCCGCTCCCGACCGTCGTGACGGTCTTGCGGGAGTCGACGGTGTCCACGGTCTCGGCCAGCGCTCCGGCGAAGCCGGTACGCATCCCCGCCTCGGAGAACTGAGTCCTGGCTGAGTCCCGGAAGGTCCGGTAGACGTCCTGGACGCCCTTGTCCCCGCGGTTGCCGATCAGCTCGACGGAGAGCAGTTGGAAGCTCCGGTCGGGCGCCGTCATCGCCGGGGCGATCCGGGGCGTCTGGGAGCGGTCCGGGATCAGGAACCGCTGGGGGCCGTCGTCCTCCCTGGGCATGATCACCCGGCGCTTGGCCAGCTTCGCGGCCTCGACCTCGACGCGCTGCCGGTCGGCGGCGCTGAGGTCCTTGCCGTCGGACCGGGCGACCAGCACCGTCACCGTGGTGGCGTCGGGGTTCACCCCGAACCGCTCCTTGGCGATGCGCAGCGCGGCGGCCGAGTCGTAGCTCCGGGGCAGGAAGTCGCCGGCCTGGTTCTGGGTGACGCGGTCGAACAGCATCGGGGTCAAGGCGCTCAGTACGACACCCAGCACCGCCCAGAGGGCGATGACCTTCCATGGGTGTCTGGTGGAGTACCCGGTCAGGGCACGGATCACGATCTCCTCCGGCGGACGGCGTCGGCCGGGAGCTCCCGGCCGATATCCAGACCATCAGCCGCAGAAGCGGTAAACCTCCTGGTAGCGGATGATTCGCACCGAGGCCCTGGGTCCTTCCACCTCTCGGGGACCAGGACCGTGGTCCTGGTCCCGGCCTGGCCATCGCCGCCGCTGTGTAACCCTGTTCCGGGGGGCCGTAAGGCCGGATACGGGGGAACAGCATTGTCGAACAACGCCCGGGAGCTGCCGTGGGCCCGCAGCGACGCGCTCGTCGCCGGCGGGGCGTGCGTGATGAACCTGCTCAGCTACGCGTTCTTCAACGCCCCCGACGGCCGCCACGCCGTGAGCGTGGCGGGGTTTCTCTTCGTCGCGCTCGCGGCCCTGCCATTGCTCGCCCGGCGCCGCCATCCGGTGGCGGCGCTCGCCGTCGTCCTGGTGCTCGATACCGCGGCCACCCTGATCGTGCCGCTGCCCAGGCATTTCGGCGCCGTCCTGGTGGTCGCCCTGTACGCGGTCGCCAGGGCCCGCCCCGGCCGGGTCACGGCGATCGCGGCCGCCGCGACGGTATCGCTGACCCTGCTGAGCCAGAACATCGGGGACGTCCCGCCGTGGCAGGACGCCGTCGTCCCGCCCCTCACCGCCCTGATCGTCGTCGGCACCGCCATGGCGGTCAACCGCTGGCAGGCAGAGGTGGCGGCCAACCGCAGACTCCTCGCCGACCGCGCGGTGGCCGACGAGCGGCGTCGTATCGCACGGGAGTTGCACGACATCGTGGCCCACCACATCACCACCATGCAGCTGATGGCCGGCGGCGCCCGTGCCAACGTCGCGGAACCGGAGGTGGTCAGGGAGGCCCTCGTCGCCCTGGAGTCCTCCGGGCGGCTCGCGCTGCGCGAGATGCGCCAGCTCCTCGACGTGCTGCGGGACGGCGACGAGCCGGAGACCGCGCCCGCCCAGCCCCAGCCCGGCGCCGACGACCTCGGCCGCCTGGTCGAGGAATCCCGCCTGGCCGGACTGCCGACGGACTTCGGCGTCCACGGGCAGCGGCGGCCGTTGCCGCCGACCGTCGGCCTCACGGTGTTCAGGATCGCCCAGGAGGCTCTCACCAACGCCCGCAGGCACGCGGGGCCGGCCCGCGCTTCCGTGCGGCTGACGTACGGTCAGGACCGGGTCACCATCGAGGTGCGAGACGACGGCGGGGGCACACTGCCGCAGGAGGGGGCGTCGTCGGTGGGCTCGGGCGGTTACGGCCTGATCGGCATGCGCGAGCGCGTCGCCCTGCACGGCGGCACCCTCACCGTCGGCCCGCAGGCCGACGGGGGGTTCGCTGTGGTGGCCGACCTGCCGCTGACCACGGACGAGGCCGCCGAGGCGGCCGTCCAGCACGAGGGGGCGCGCCGATGACCGGGACCGGGCCGACGCTGCCGAGGATCAGGGTGCTGATCGTGGACGACCAGCCGCTGGTACGCCGCGGACTGTCGCTGATTCTCTCTCCCGACCCGTCCATCGAGGTGGTGGGAGAGGCCGAGAACGGCGCGCAGGCCGTCACCCTCGCCCGCCAACTGCGCCCCGACGTCGTGGTGATGGACATCCGGATGCCCGTCCTCGACGGCGTCGCCGCGACCAGGGAACTCGCCGCCACCGTGCCCGGCAGCCGGGTCCTGGCGCTCAGCACCTTCGACATGGACGAGTACCTCGTGGGCGCCCTGCGAGCCGGAGCCTTCGGGTTCCTGCCCAAAGACAGCTCCCCGGAGGAACTGAGCGCGGCGATCCGCACCGTTCACGCCGGCGACGCCGCCGTCGCGCCGCGCCTGCTCACCCGGCTGATCTCCACCTACGTGCGGGCGCCCCACGGCAGCCGGCCGAACCCCACGGGCCTGGGCGAACTCACGCCCCGCGAGGTCGAGGTATGGCGCCTGATGGCCACCGGCCTGGACAACACCGAGATCGCCCGCGTCCTCGACCTCAGCCTGTCCACCGTCAAGAACTACATCACCAGCATCTTCGACAAGCTCTCCGTCCGCGACCGCGCCCAGGCGGTCATCGTGGCCTACGAGTCAGGGCTGGTCACGGCGCGGGTGGCGACCGAGGGCGGCGAACAGCCGGGTTAGTCCCGTCCTCCATGGTCCGGTCGGGGCCGTGGGTTGGTCGGACGCCGGGAGCCGCGCTGAGGGCCCTTCGCTGTGCTTCGAGCACCATGACCAATCCGGCTGCCACCGAGCGCGTGTGGATAGATCTTGGTGCAATCGCACCGCCGACGGTCCCGACTTCATGTTCCCGCACGAAGCACTCCCGGGCGAGGTGATGGAGGGTTGCTGGAACATTGATCTAGCTCTGGAGGCCTGTGAATGGGACTCGCCGAAGGCACCCACACCTTGGCGCCCGCGCAAGTACGTAAGACGGCTACCATCACTGTCGGTCTGCTCATGGGCGTCTGGGTGATCGACTATGTCGATCGGGTGATGATGGCCGTCGCGTTGCCGTTCATCGGCCAGGAGTTCGCGCTCACCAAGACCGAGCAAGGCTGGCTGATCACCGCCTTCTCCCTGGTCTATCTGCTGTGCCAGGTGCCGGGTGGCATCCTCGCCGACAAGTTCGGCGCCCGCCGCCAACTCATGGTCTCTCTACTGCTCTGGTCGGTCTTCACCGCCCTCACCGGTATCGCCTGGGGCCTGGCCTCCCTCCTCGTCATCCGTGCTCTCTTCGGCGTCGGCCAGGGCCTCTTTCCCGGCGCGTCCTTCAAGGCCATCGCGGAACGCACCACCCCCGCCGTCCGCGCCACCGCCGCCGGCGCCATGCTCGCCTCCAACCAGCTCGGTGCCGGCGTCGCCCCGCTCCTCGTCGCGCCGCTCATCCTCGCCCTCGGCTGGCGTCACACCTTCTGGGTCACCGCCGCCGCCGGCGTCGCCATCGGCGTGCTGCTCTGGAAGCTGCTGCCCAAGGCGCTGCCCGCCCACCTCAACGGCTCCGACGTCGTTCAGGACGAGGGGACCAGCCTCGGCGCCGTCATGCGCTCGCCATCGGTCTGGAAGTTCGCCGCCCTCTTCTGCACCACCAACATGCTCGGCTACGGCCTGATCACCTGGGTGCCCAGCTACCTGCTGGAGGAGCGCGGCATCTCCCTCATCAACACCGGTGTCATGTCCGCCATCCCCGGCCTGGTCGCGTGCGCGACCGCCTTCCTCGGCGGCTGGCTGTTCGACCGCTTCTTCCACGACAGGGCCCGGCTCTACGTCATCCCCCTGCTCCTGGTCACCGCCGTGCTCCTGGTGCTCATGCTGATGGCTGACTCCGCTGTCGGGTTCACCGTCTACCAGACCCTCGCCATGGGCGTGGCGGGCCTTTCCACGATGGGCATCCTCGGCATGCCCGTGCGCGCCCTGCCGCCCGCCTTCATCGGATCCGGCATGGGCGTCGTCAACGTCGGCGGCCAGATCGCCGGCGTCCTCGCCCCCGTCCTCATGGGCTTCCTGGTCGACACGTTCTCCTACACCGCTGCTTTCGGCCTGCTCATCGCCACCACCGTCCTCGGCGCGCTGATCGCGTTGATCGTGCCCCAGCGCCCTGCACAGTTCAGCCTCGGAACGAAGGAGCTCGCGTGACGCCATACGATCTGGTCCTCACCCGCGGCCGGGTCATCGACCCCGAGACCGGCCTGGACGCCGTACGCGACGTCGGCGTCAACGGCGGGGTCATCCAGGCCGTCTCCGACCAGCCGCTCGACGGCGTCACCACCGTCGACGCGACCGGCCTGGTCGTCAGTCCGGGCTTCATCGACCTGCACAGCCACAGCATGGACGTCGCCGGCCACCGCCTGCAGGCGCTCGACGGCGTCACCACCGTCCTGGAACTAGAGGCGGGCGCCTACCCGGTCGCCGCCGCCTACCGCAGGGCCGAGATCGAGGGCAGGCCACTCAACTACGGCTTCGCCACCTCCTGGGCCGTGGCCCGTATGTCCGTCCTCCTCGGCCTCGACACCAGCGGCGACCTGAAGGATGACTTCCTCGCCAACATCGGCCGCGAGGAATGGCAGCGCGCCGCTCCGCGGAATGTCATCGACCGCATCGTCGGCATGCTGGAGCGCGACCTCGGCGATGGCGCGCTCGGCATCGGCATCCTCGTCGGCTACGCGCCCCGCGTCGATCCCTCCGAGTACCTCGCCGTGGCCGCCCTCGCCGCCCGCGTCGGCCTGCCCACGTACACCCACGCCCGCGAACTTGTCGAGATGGATCCCACCACTCCCGTCGACGGCGCCGAGGAGGTCGTCCGCGCCGCCGCCGAGACCGGCGCGCACATGCACTACTGCCACGTCAACAGCACCTCCATCCGCCATGTCGACCGCGTGCTCGGCCTGGTGGAGAAGGTCCGCGCCGAAGGCTCGCGCGTCACTACCGAGGCCTACCCCTACGGCGCGGGCATGACCGGCGTCGGCGCGGCCTTCCTCGCCCCGGAGCTCCTTCACCGGCGCGGGCTGACCCCGCACTCCATCGGCCTGCTCGGTGCCGAGGGCCGTATCCCCGACGCCGACACCCTGCGTCGAATCCGCGAGAGCGAACCCGGCTCGGCGGCTTTCGTCCACCTGCTCGACGAGGATGACCCCGCTCAGTTCGACTACATCCAGCGGGCCCTCACCTTCACCGACGCCGCTGTCGCCACCGATGCCGTCCCCCTCCTGTGGCGCTCGGGGGCGCCCGACCCGCTCTCCTGGCCGCTCGGGCCCGGCGCCGTCACCCACCCTCGTACGGCCGGCACCTACGGCCGGACGCTGCGCAGGCTCGTCCGGGAGAACGCGGTCCTGTCGCTGCCCGAGGCTGTGCGCCGGTGCACGCTCGTCCCCGCCGACGTGGTGGGCTCGGGTGTTCCGGCGATGCGGCGCAAGGGCCGTGTTCAGGCGGGCTGCGACGCCGACCTGACCGTTTTCGCCCCCGAGACCGTCAGCGACCGTGCCACCTACACCGATACGGTCAGGCATTCCTCCGGGTTCGTTCACGTCCTTGTCGGCGGCCGGTTCGTGGTCCGTGACGAGCATCTGTTGCCGACCGCCCTGCCCGGGCGCGCTGTCAGAGCCTGATGCCCGGTCCGGGGCGTCTGGTCGACACCCCGGACCGCCGTTTCAGGGCCGGCGTGCCACTCGCCTGCAGGCTCGGCATAATGGCTGGTCCTGTACTTGGCAGGTTCGCGTGGCGCGTCACCAGAAGCAGAAGCCGCAGCCGGTACGGGCCGGTTCGCCTGGGCAGACCTCGATCCACGGGTACTGGAACCAGCCGCCACAGCACTGCTCGATGATGGCGGCGTCCGGCTCCTGACGCTCCGGGCCGGAGACGCACTGGCGCGACCCGAAGCCGGTGCAGGAGCCGTTGAACCGCCAGCAGTCGCCGTCGGCGGACCGGCCGCGGCGCCCGCGGCCGGTCGGCAGTCGCACCCACCGGTCCAAAAGGGCCGCCCGTCGCCGGCAACCGGCGCAGGTTCGGATGCCCAGACCGGTGGTGAGCACCCGCAGTACGGTACCCAGCCCGATGCTGTTCCTGGTCACGGCCTACCCCCTCACTGCTCCACGCAGATGTCGTCGATCCACAGCTCCTGGCCGCCGACGGCGAGCTGCCCGAACGCGTTGCTCTGGTCGGGCAAAGGCCCCTGGAATTCGACCAGTCCCCGGTCGTTGCCGAGGCCACCGCTGAGTACGGTGACGCTCACCCCGCCCACCGTGGTGTTGTTGAGGTCGATGAAGTTCTCGGCGGTGATCGTGGCGTTGTTGACCCGGACGTCGAGGCTGCCGCCGTACTCGCCGAAGCTGAAGCGGATCAGGTGCAGGGTCTGCCCGGAGCCGCGGCTCACTGACAGGACGATGTTGTTGAGCCGGATCTCGCCACCGGAACCGCCGGCCCGGCCGCCGGTTTCGGCGCGCGCCTCGCCGTTGTTGGTGGTCGTGCCGTTGCGGAAGGTGAACGGGTGCGCGGCGAGGTCCATCGTGGGCGGCTGGAAGCTGTTGCTGGGCGGCGGCCCGTTGCGGACCACCGTACCGGGCGCCAAGGTGTCGAGTGGCTCACAGATCGTGGCGACCGGTGGGGTCGAGGCGGGCGGCGGTTGCGGGGCCGGATGGTCGGAGCAGGCGCTGGATGGCAGGGCGCCGACCAGGGCCGCCACCAGCAGCAGCATGCGGCCGTTCCGCTTCGGTACGAAGGTCTCAGTGCCCATGTCCCACCAATCGGACGATGATGCCGGGATAGCGCGCCTGGAACTGCTTGACGACGCCCAGACATGACCCGCAGTAGGCGAAGTCGGAGTAGAGGACCAGTTCGCCCTGCGCAGCACGGTTCGCGCCGATCCGGGCGGCTGCTGCCTCCAGCAGCCGGTACTCGGAGTCGGCGTTGCGCAGGAAGCCCCGGGCGAAGGTCGGGTTGAACACCGGGTTGACCGCGTCGCCGACGGTGCCGGCCCGCGGGAAACCGGAGACGGCGATCAGCTCGGTCGTCTCGCCGTTGACCGTCAGCCGGGCGACCGCGATGTTGCGGCCGGCGCTGAGCCCGTATCCGGCGCGGGCCATCTGGGTCGCGCGGTCCATCTGGGCGAAGTACGGGTTGATGCCCCGGGGCACGGCTGCCGCCTGCGCGACGGAGTAGACCACCTCGTAGACGCCGGCCTTGAGCGTCTGCAACGCCAGGATTTTGGTCATCCCGGCGTAGAGCTGAAGCGCGAAGTCCTCCGGGATGCCTTTGGGCACCAGACCGGTGGTGACCGGGGTCAGCGTGTTGTACGGCATGATGCCCTCTTTGACGAGGGTCTCCAGGGTGGCGTCGCCGGGCAGCAGGTCGAACGGCGAGATGCCGGCCTGGACCAGCTCTCGCAGCGTCGGCGACAGGTCCGGTCCGGGAAGCTGCGTGTACGGGGCCGTGGCGTAGGTGCGCTTGTCGCCGTAGCAAGCGCTGCACACCTGTCCGGGAGCGCGGGCCGTGGTGCGCAGGGCCTGCGGGTCCACCGGCGGCGCCTGCGGCGGGAACGGGCCCAGCGGCCAGCGCAGCACGTCCACGCCGGGCTGCACGGTGTCGCCCTGCTGGTAGGTGATGGTGATGTCGGCGCCCTGGTGGCCTCCCGGGTCGATGTAGCGGGCCGGATTGCCGTAGGCGTAGGCGTACCGTTGCAGCGCCTGGGTGTTCTGCGGGTCAGGCACGATCGTGTCCGGCGCGGTGAACAGGCCCAGCGTGGGGTCGAGGAACCGGGCGCCCAGGTGGACCAGGCCGGTGCCGGGTTGCACGTCGCCGCCGGCGAAGACCGGCCCGGCGGTGGTCGACGTGAGCGGGGCGCCGTAGGGCTGGTAGTCGTAGCGGGCTGCGACCGTGCCGCCGAGGGTGGAGACGGCGCGGACCGAGCCGTACCGGTCGGCGTGCAGCCAGGTCGTGCCGCCGCCATCACGGCGGGCGACGGGCATGCCGCCGATCTCGTACGTCTTGCTCAGGTCACCGGCCGGCCCGCGGGACGCGAGGGGGTCGTAGTAGCGGGTCCGTCCATGGTCGCCGGTGCGTTCCACGAGCCGGCCGTCCGCGTCGTACAGGTTGCGGGTGACCGATCCGTCGAGGTCGTTGACCGTCTCGGGCATCCCGTCGAAGGTCCAGTCGATGGAACGGTTGCGGCCCTGCGCGTCGGTCATCATCGAGAGGTTGCCGTTGGCGTCGTACTTCAGCTGCCAGTCGCCGGCCCGGTCCGGGCTGTGCGGATGCGCGCAGGCCGTGCCGCCGCAGCCCGTCGGTCCCTGCGGCGGATATTGGTAGGTGCCCACGTCGGACTTGGCGAGCATGTTGCCCGTCGGGTCATGCTGGTAGGTCTGCGCCAGGTCGCCCTGCACCTCACGGAGGCGCCCCAGAGGGTCGTAGCGGTAGTTGGCGTCACCGCTGTTGGTGCCGGACCGGAACGTGTCCAACTGGCCGTCCGGCAGGTAGGTGTAGGTCAGGTCCAGGAGGGTCGTCGCGTCTTTGCGGGTGGTCACGGTGCTGAGCCATCCGCGAACGCCGTATCCGTACTCGGTGACCGTGCCGTTCGCGTACTCGGCCCGCAGCGGCCGGCCGCCGGCGTCGTAGGTCAAGGACTCCACATACCCGGCGAGCGTGTCCGGTCGGCCCGCCGTGTCGTAGGTGTAGTGGACCTTCTCCCCGTCCGGATAGGTGATGGTGCTGAGCCGGCCTCGCGGCCCGTAGCCGTAACCGAACGTGCGCGAGTCGCCGCCGACGCACTTCGTGTGCTCGACCAGCAGACCCATATGTCCGTACCGGAAGGAATCGGACACGCCGCCTGGGCAGCCCGCGCCGGACGGGTCGAGGACCGATGTCGGCCGGCCCATCGCCGAGCCATGCCCCGCTTCGTCGTAACGCCAGGTCGCCACGCTCTTCGTCGGGTCGGTCCGGCTGGTCATCCGGTTCAGCGGGTCGTAGGTGAAGGTCGTGACCCGGCCGCGCGCGTCGGTTCGAGAGGTCACGTTCCCGGCCAGGTCGTAGCCGCTGCGGCGGGTCCCGAGATCCGGATCGGTGATCGAGGTGAGCTGACCCAGGAGATCCCAGTCGTACACAGTGGTGTTGCCGTTCGCATCAATCGCCGCACGGACCTGGTCGACCGGGTCGTACCGGTAGGAGATGCGGGCGTCGTCCGGCTGCGGACCGTTTCCGTCGCGGACCTGCACGGTACGGCCGTAGACGTCCTGATGGGTCTGCCGGCTGCGGCCGCTCTCGCCGATCGCGGTCACCCAGCTGGTCGCCGCGGTCGCACCGTAGGACCAGGTCCGGGTCGTGCCGTCTGAGTGGGTGAGCTGCTCGGGCCGGCCGGCGGCGTCGTACCGGTAGGTCTCCAGCGGCGGCTGGTCGCCGGAACGGAACCAGTCGGACTGTTGGTAGGGCAGCCCCGAGGCGCCGGCGTACCGGGTCTGGCGCTCGAACACCACGCCGGCCGCGTCGCCCTCTGCCCGCTCCCGGTAGGTGCGGCCCAGCCCGTCGAAGTAGGTCTCGTACCAGAGGCCGTCCGCGGTGCCGTCGGTCCGCACCTCGCGGATCCGCTGCTGCTGGGGGTTGCCCCCAGCAGGGTAGGACCGGTCGATCCGGGAGCCGTCCGGATAACTGATCCGCTCCGTTCGCCCGTGCACGTCGTACTTCAGGGAGATGGTCTCACCGTCCGGGCCGGTGATGCCGGTGAGCCGGTCCAGCGCGGTGTCCCAGGCCAGGGTGCTGCACCGGGACAGGGCGTTGCAGGCGGTCACCGGGTAGCGGTGCAGGGTGGTGTCGAAGAAGAGGACGGTCCCGGCGCCGCGGGGGTTCTTGGCGACGAGTTGGTTGCCATAGTCGTCGTACTGGTAGGTGCTGCTGACGTAAAGCCCCTTGTCGTCGGGCATCTGCACGGCCGTCAGCAGGCCCCGGCTGGGCCGGCCGGAGCAGTTGGCAGCCGCGGTGCCGTTGTCGCCGTCGTAGCAGAAGTAGGTGGTCCGCAGCGGCTGCGCGGCCGGCTGCGCGCCGTCCAGCCGCTGTTCGAACCAGGGCAGCCCGACCAGGTAACGGCCGGTCTCGGGACGGTAGGAGCGCAGTGTCAGCCGGTCGTCGGCCGGATCCTGCGGGTTGCCCAGGTCGAGGATCCGTACGACGTTGCCGAAGTCGTCATAGTCCAGGGAGGTAGCACGGTTGCGGGCCGTGCCGCTCGCACCGTACGCCAGCTCGTTGACATGGTCGATGCGGCAGGTGAACGGGGCCACCGGGCCCGGCGGCGCGTATCCGGTGATCGACCGGACGCCGGTGAAACGTCCCTGGGCGTCGCGGGTGTGGCTGTCCATCTGCCGGGCGCCGCAGGCGTCCTCCGCCTGATAGCGGATCGTGACCGTGTACTGCGGACGGTGCGCGTCGGCGGCGTGGGTGGCGACCACGTCGGTCCAGCCGAGCAGCGCACGACGGACCGGGGACCAGCGGGGACAGCTGTACGCGTACCGGACGGTCTCGTCCTGCCCGCGCCCGTCACGGGTGACCACCGCGGCCACCACCTGCGTGCCGACAGCGTGCGGCAGCCGGCAGGAGACGCCGGGGAATGGGCCGAACCCGGTCGACGGCCGGTATTCGATCTCGGTGCGCCCGCCGGCGATCTCCTGCACGGTCAGCACATCCCGCCCCAGACGCGGGCGGACCTCGGAGACGACCAGATGAGTGGCCCCGAACCGGGTCACCACGTCTACCCGGACCAGGTTGGACGTGCCGTCCCCGTCGCTGTCGGCCGGGATCCACGACGGCCGGGACTGCGCCGCCGGCGCCGGATCCAGGTTCACGTCGTCGACCGGTGTCCACGCCGGCCGGTTCGGGTCGTCGGCTGCGCTGTCCGTGGCGAGCAGGACGTCCATCCGGGAGAAGAGGCCAGGGGAGGCGATGTGGACCAGGTCGGCGCGGCTGTCGCCGTTGACGTCGGCCACCACGTACCGGGCGGGCTCCGCCAGCAGGTCGGCATCGACCGGCGCGGCCAGTTCCGGGGCGGCCCTGCGGACGACCCAGGTCCGTCCGTCGCCCGCGGCGAGCAACGTGTGGATGCGCGGGCCCCGGGCGCCGCGGGCCAGGTGGACCAGGTCGGCCGCGCCGTCCCCGTCGACGTCGGCGGCGTGCCAGTTGGCGCTGTCACCGAGCGCGGCGGGCCAGCCGTGCCGGCCGAGCTTGAGCACCGTGGATGGTCGTTCGATCCAGCCGGTGCCGGCGGCCAGCAGGACCTCGATCCCGATCTCGGTGCGCCGGTTCACCACCCGGACCAGGTCGCCGCGGCCGTCCCGGTTGATGTCGGTGACCTGCCAGTTGAGCGTGTCCGCCGCGAACAGCGGCGGGTAGGGGCCGGCCGGCTGCTGCGGGCGCCACACCCCGTCGGTGCCGGCCAGCACGGTCCGCACCGTCAGGCCCACACTGGACGTGGGTTGCAGATGCACCAGGTCCGCCAGCCCGTCGCCGTTCTGGTCGAGCAGCCGCCACCCGGTCAGGTCGCCCGCCGCTGCGGTGCCGGGCAGGGCGACCGGATCGGTGCGCCGAAAGGTGCCGGTGCCCTGCGACAGGAAGGTGTCCAGCCGCACGTCACCCGGGACGCCCCCAGTGCTGGGCGCGTCCAGGTGGACCAGGTCCACGTCGCCGTCGCCGTCGGCGTCGGTGTACTTCCAACTGCGCGCCGACCGGTTGGCCCAGCCGCCGCCCAGGTCGTACGGGGGCAGCGTGGCGTATTCGCCGTCCGCCTGCCGCTGCCGCAGGTGCAGCACCGCTCCGTCGCCCGAGCTGACCACCCGGACCAGGTCGTCCCGCCCGTCGCCGGTGACGTCCGCGGGCGTCCACCGGTTGGTCTGGACCCCCGGGTCGGGCGAGCGGGCATCCAGGATTTCCACGTCCACCTGGTCGTTGCCGCCGGCCAACGACATGAAGGCGAGCAGGTAGTCGGCCAGGCCGTCGCCGTCCGCGTCGGCGGCCTGCACGTTGCTGGTCGCTCTGAGCTGACTCCACGGATGGTCGACTACTTGGGCCAGACGGCAGTCGTCCCAGCGGGAGGGCAACCGCAGCGTGCCGTCGTCCCGGGCCAGGACCCGGGTCAGCACCGGGCGGATGTCCGTGCTCGGTGTGCAGTCGCGGCCGGTGCCCGGCGGCAGCGAGGTCATCACCAGCAGGTCGCTCAGGCCGTCACCGTTGGCGTCACCCACGGTGAGATCCACGTCCCGGTCGGCGAGCGCGGCGGGAGCCGCCTGCACTTGGGTGCGGGCATCCGGCCGGGTCAGATCCACCACGCTCCACACTCCACGGACCCGGGTGCCGGTCTTCTCTGCGGCGCCGGGCAGCACCAGCACATCGGCCCGGCCGTCACCGTCCACTTCGGCGGCGAACAGCTGCGGCGTGGTCCTCAGGCCGCTGGGGCGTTCCCAGGTCGTCTCGGTGCGGCGCGGCGCGAAGCCGCCGGACCCATCGGACAGCAGGGCCACCACGTCGTAGTGGATGCTGCAGTCGGCTGGGGCGCCCGGGTGATCGCGGGCGCACGTGGTCAGGTCGGCCGGGCGCAGGTCGAGCAGGAGCACGTCGTCCATGCCGTCGGCGTCGGCGTCGCCGGTCGAGGTGGAGCGGACCTCCCGGGGGAAGGGCAGGCTCGCGCCCACCGGCAGCGGCTCAGTGATCGCCATCGGTGCCCGGCCGACGTCGAACTCGCCGTTGCGCGACGACAGCCCGGTGCCGAGGTATTGCAAGCCCAGCGCGACCCGCTCGTGGGTGCAGACGATGTCCGCGGCCAGGTCGGCGTTCAGGTCGGCGACCTGGCACTCCGGCCCCTGCGGGCCGGAGATCACGGTGGTCACCCAGAGCGTGGACTGGAATGTGGTGCGGGCCCACCGGAAGCCGCCGCCGGGCACCGAAACCAGCACGTTCAGCTTGAGCCGCAGCTCACCCCAGCGGTTGTCCGGGTCGAGGGAATCCCAGGCGAGCACGATGATGTCCGTGCGTCCGTCCGCAGTGACGTCCGCGGCGAAGAACCGGGCCAGGTGGTCGCGGCCGTCGAACGGCTGCTCGTTGGGGAACCACTCCTGCTTCTCGGGGAAGGGCAGGGACTGCACGAACCGGCGGCCGTCGGCGTACTGCACCGCCAGGTTGAGCGTGAAGTCGTCCAGGAATCCGCCTTTGCTCCACAGCGTCGGCAGCATGGCGTCGCTGCGGCCGTCGCCGTCCGCGTCGCCGGTGAGGAACGCCTCCGCCCCGGTGGGACGATCCAGGCGCTGCTTGGCACCGCCGAAGACCGGGCCGGTGGCGGCCGGCACGGCGGGCAGACCGGTCTCCTTCTGGGCGCGCGGCCACGGCTGCCGCGCGTCGTCGGCGTACGTCAGATGCACCGGGGGCAGTGAGGTGCCGCCGGTGACCCGGCCCTTGGTGATGACAGCGTCCGTGCCGTACTGCTGGATGGTGGCCAGCACCGAGCGGTGCGAGCCCTGATGGACGCGGTAACCGAGCGCGTAGGCCCGGGCCAGGTGGCCGGCGACGGTCATCTCGACGGTGCGCAGCCGGTAGCCGGTGGTCGTCACGCCGGTGCCGGTCGCCTGGGTGATCCGGTCCGGTCGCGGCTCCGAGTGGAAGACGATCCGGGCCTGGCCGTACTCGATGGCATCCAGGTACTGAGTGCCGTCGTCGAGTTGCCGGTAGCGGAACTCCACCCGGTTGCCGAGCGGGTCCGCCACGGACGACAGGTGCCACAGTTCGGGGGTGGCCGGCTCGAAGACTCGTAACACGCCGGCCTTGTCCCACTGCTGCCAGCGGCCGCCGTCGCCGCCGGGCAGGTGCTCGATGCGGGTGTAGGAGTCCCTGGAGGTGGCGTACGACTCGACTCCGGATGCGCTCGGGTTGCGACAGCCCGGGCTTGCGGTGGCCGCCCCACAGGGGACCAGCGGCTCGCCGTCGAGCAGGAAGACATCCGAGGAGTCGTACGCGGGCACGCCGAGCCAGGCCGAGGCCCGCCGCACCTCACCGGTGCCCTGCAGCCGCCACCCGGTGCCCAGCCAACCGTTGATCCCGTCCGAGCCGTAAGCGAGCGAGAGGGCCGGCTCCAGCCCACGCATCGGCGGCATCTCCAGCGCGACCGTACTGGCCAGCTGGCCGGTCGCCGCCACGGTGCCGCGGAAGGGGACCTGCACCGCTGTCATGGTGTCCGAGCCGTTCGGGTCGGACACCACCTCGTCCCGGCCGGCCACGGCCGCCGGGGCCAGCCTCGGTGGCTCGCTCACCAGGTTGACCGCGAGCAACAGTAATACGGCCCCGGCCAGGCAGGACCTGATCGACCTCGATGGTGCACCCTCTGCCATGGGTGCTCTCCTCATCACGGCGCTTCATGCGGCGTGCACTACCCGTGTTGTACCCGACGGGGTCGAGTGATTCAAGGACGAAACCGGCCTAGTCGGCCACCCAGAGCGGGTCGTCCCGTAGGTCGGTGTCATGGGCCAGGGCTCGGATCGCTTGTTTGAGCAGGGGGAGGGCTTTGTGCAGACGCTTGTTGCCCGGAGGCCGGCGCGTACACGTGCCGTCGACGGCCATGCCGGCCTTCGAGGAGGCTGTCCCCAGTCGCCGTCGTGTCCGGCGACCGCGCCCCCCGCCCGCCCCGCCCAGAGGGTGAGGCTGTGCCAGGTGGCCTGGGTGTCGGCTGCCAAGCCCAGACCGTCCGAACCTTGAGTTCGCCGCGAACATCTAAGTGGACATGATGAAGACCTTCGTCCTGGGCCTGGTGGCTGCGGCAGTCACGGGAGCGCTGCTGACCCACCCCGCCGAGGCGTCCGCCAAGCTGTACACCCACCCCTGCCAGGGCGTCAGCCACTGCACGGCCGAGAAGACCGACGGGGAGGAGTGGATGGTCATGACGCCGGAGAAGAACTGGAAGAAGGTCATCTACCGCTTCCACCATCTCACCAAGCAGGCACGCTCGGTCTGCGGCAGCGGCAGCGGCACTGGTTCCGGCGAGAAGCTGCACATCGCGATGATCCTCACGACCCCCGGCAGCTCCAAGACCAAGACCGTCGAGATCGAGGCTTCGGGACGCACCCCCCGAAAGGACTGCTTCTAACCTCTACGAGCGCCAGATCATCTATCGCCCGGACGAGAGCCCGACGCTGGCGCTGTGACCGGACGGAAGTACCGACCACGCCGGCCAAGCAGCGGTTCACAACATCTCGGTGAGCGCGTCGAGGTCGGCCAGGCGTCCGGCGGGGGCGAGGCGGGCCGCCACGGCGACCAGCAGCAGCTCGGTGACGGCGATCTGGTGCGCCAGCGGCGCGATCGGACCGGCGGCCTCGCGCGGCAGCCTGATCAGCACCTCCGCCCGCGCCGCGAGCGGCGACTCCCAGGCGTCGGTGATCAGCGCCAGCCGCGCCCCGCGGGCGCACGCGGCCTCGGTGAAGCGGGCCGTCGCGGGGGAGTAGCGCCGGAAGTCGTACGCGACCACGGCCGCAGAACCGCCCAGGTCGAGCAGCGTACGGGCCCGCGCGGACGCCGCGTCGGGCACCCGATGCGCCCCCGGACGCAGGCCGGCGAGCTGCCTGATCAGGTATTCGGCGGCCAGCTCGCTGAGCGGCCCGCCGAGCGCCCAGACCGACGCGGCCCCGGCCAGCAGGTCGCCGACGGCGTCGAGCAGGGGCTCGGTGACGGCGGCGAGGGTGCTGTCGAGCCCGGCACGCAGGTCTTCGGCGGCCCGCTGGGTGCCGGGCGGACGGGCGGCGAACTCGCGCAGGCGCGACCGGTCGCGGACGCCGTCGCGCACGGCCGCCTGGAACCCGGCGAATCCCGCGTACCCGAGCCGGTCGAACAGGCGGGAGGCGGTCGGCGGGCTGACCCCGGCACGCTCGGCGAGCGCGCGCAGCGAGCCGAGCGCGGCGAAGGGGTGGTCGTCGAGCAGCGCCCGCACGACGGCCCGCTCGCCCGGTGGCAGCTCGGGGTAGACCGCACTGAGCCGGCTCGTCACCGGATCCTCATCCATGCTGACAAATGTTACACGTGGCGAAGCACATGAAACGAATGTTACGGTCATCGGTATGAGTACCTGGAACGGACTGATCGACAGCGGCTACCGGCGCTGGCTCCCGGTCACCCCCGACACGCCCGCCGTCTCGCTCAACGAGGGCAACACGCCGCTGCTGCGCTCGGCGCACCTGTCCGCGGTGACCGGCTGCGAGGTCTGGCTGAAGGTCGAGGGCGCCAATCCCACGGGGTCGTTCAAGGACCGCGGGATGACCGTGGCGATCAGCAGGGCCGCCGAGGCCGGGGCCGAGCTGGCCGTGTGCGCCTCCACCGGCAACACCAGCGCCTCGGCCGCCGCCTACGCCGCGCGCGCCGGGCTGACGGCCGCCGTGCTCGTGCCGAAGGGGCGGGTCGCGCTCGCCAAGCTGGGGCAGGCGGTCCGTTACGGCGCACGGATCGTCGAGATCGGCGGCACGTTCGACGACTGCCTGCGCGTCGCCCGCGAGCTCGCCGCCCACCACCCGATCGCGCTGGTCAACTCGGTCGGCAACGAGCTGCGGCTCGCGGGGCAGCGCACGGTCGCGTACGAGATCGTGGACGCGCTCGGCGACGCGCCCGACATCCACTGCCTGCCGGTCGGCAACGGCGGCAACATCACCGCCACCTGGGGCGGCTACCGCGTCTACGAGCAGGAGGGCCTGTCCACGCGGTCGCCGCGCATGTGGGGCTTCCAGGCGGCGGGGGCCGCGCCGCTCGTCCACGGCACGCCGGTCGCCGAGCCCGAGACCGCGGCGAGCGCGATCCGCATCGGCAGCCCGGCCACCTGGGACGGCGCGCTCGACGCCCGCGACCGGTCCGGCGGGCTGATCGCCGCGGTGACCGACGCGCAGATCTTCGAGGCGTACGAGCTGGTCGCGCGGCGCGACGGCGTCTTCGCCGAGCCCGCCTCGGCCGCCGGGATCGCCGGCCTCCTCGACCAGCACGCCCGGGGCAACCTCGCGCCGGGCCGACGGATCGTGGTCACGCTGAGCGGCAACGGCCTGAAAGACCAGGACGCCTCCCTGCGCGGCGGCTACACCGCGACGGAAACCAGTTCGGCCACCTCGGCCGTGGCCCAAGCCCTCGGCCTCGCCGCCTGATCCCAAGCGCGCCCCAGCGGGGTTTTGGCTGATCTTCACAGCACGTCGCTTCGAACACGTGCCCACGGGGGCCGGCAATGGCGGTGAAGGCCATCGGGACGACCACCGCTGTTTTGGGGCCACCAGATCCTGGTCGTTGAACCCGGATTTTGATCTCTGAACGGTCGCTGTCTGTTGTGCCGCGGCTGGGGAAGCTCGTCCATCAGGGAGGGCGGGGACATCCCGTCTGTGGGTGCCGCGCGGCGGTGCGTGGTGATCTCCGCCGAGGCCGCGGTGTTGTTGGAGTCGCCGGCGACGCGGCAAGCCAGAATCGCGGCGTGTTCCGACGCCCGATGCTCCCGCTTATGCCTCATCGTGCTTGTCCACGCACCTCAGGACTCCTGGTGGGCTCGTCCGAGGGCGTGGATCAGCTCGGCGAGCGTTCGCTCGTCCGAGCCGAACGTGATGCGGACATGGGTGTCGGGAGCGTGCATGTCGGCGCCGCGTACGGTCGCGATGCCGTTCCGCAGGAGTGCCCGGTCGATGGCGGCCGGGGTCTCACCGAGGCGTGAGCAGTCGGCGAGCAGGAAGGCGCCGCCCGTGGGCCGCACGGGCGGCGGGAAGCCGCTCGCGGCGATGCCGTCGCAGACGAGGTCGCGTTTGGCCTGGTAGGTGGAGAGCGCCAGGTCGAGCCAGTCGCGCGGGCCGGTGAGGGCGGCGACGGCGGCCTGCTGCGGAACCAATCCGCAGCACACCGCCTCCCACTCGAAGCGGCGGTGGAGCGCGTCGACGATCGGCGGCGGCGCCAGGACGTAGCCGAGCCGCCAGCTCGCCAGCGCGTAGTACTTGCTGAGGCTGGTGACGGTGACCAGGTGCGGCCAGCGATCGGCGAACGCCTCCACCGGGTGGTAGCGGCGGCCGTCGTACGAGAAGTGCTGCCATGAGTCGTCGGAGATGACGAGGAGCCCGTGGCGGGCGGCGAGGTCGACCACGGCCGCGAGGGCGGCGGCGTCGGGGAGATGGCCCGTCGGGTTGGTCGGATTGCACAGCAGCACGGCCCGGCTGCGGCTCGTGACGGCGGCCTCCAGGCCGGCCAGGTCGAGCGCCCAGCCGTCGCTCTCGCGGGACGGGACGCCGACGGGCGTCGCGCCGGACTCCCGGACGGCGCCGTCGAAGAAGTAGGTGGGCGTCGGCACGATCACCTCGTCGCCCGGCGCGAGCACCGTGCGCAGCACGAGGGAGAGCCCCTGCATCGCTCCGTGGGTGATCAGCAGGCGGCGCTCGGGATCGACGCGCAGGCCGTGCTCGCGCTCCAGCTCGGCGGCTATCGCGGCGCGCAGTTCCGGCAGGCCGCGGGTGTCGCGCGGGTCGGGCCGGTCCATCGCACCCGCGACCGCCCGCCGTACGTGCTCGGGCATGGGCAGGATCGGGGCGCCCGCGAGCGGGAGCATCCGCACGCCCTCGCGTGCGCTGCGCTGCGCGCGGGCGCGTGTGCTCATCGCCCCCAGCGCCGGGAAGTCGCTCGCGGCGGGAAGGACCCAGGAGTTCGAGGCGCGTCGCTGCATGGACGAAGCATGGCACATTGAGATATCAACAACAAGAATAAATATCTCTAGCCGATGCACGACGGCCGAGCTGCTGTATCAACGCTTCGAATTGGTATCCTGGCGCGATGTCCGACATCCATGGCGTGGTCAGCGGAACGCCGCACATTCCCGCG
Organism: Nonomuraea sp. NPDC005730; assembly: GCF_040630865.1. Classification (NCBI taxonomy): domain Bacteria; kingdom Bacillati; phylum Actinomycetota; class Actinomycetes; order Streptosporangiales; family Streptosporangiaceae; genus Nonomuraea; species Nonomuraea sp. NPDC005730. The sequence continues at coordinate 12,395 of NZ_JBEXYK010000014.1, read as the reverse complement.
CTGCTGCTGGTCGGCACGGACGAGACCGGCCTCGACCGCACGAGCCAGGCATATCGGGCGATCAGGCGCCAGATCATCGACCTGACGCTCCCTCCCGGCAGCAGTTTCACCGAGACGTCGCTCGCGGAGCAATGGCACATCAGCAAGACGCCGGTGCGCGAGGCGCTGGCCCGGTTGCGGCGCGACGGGCTCGTGACCGCGCTTCCGCGCGCGGGCTACGTCGTCAGCCCGATCACGCTGCAGGACACCGACGCTCTGTGCGCCCTGCGGACGCTGCTGTCCGGCGAGGCGGCCGCCGCCGCGGCGCGTCTCGGAGTCACGGCGCCGGCGCTCGAACGGCTCGAGGCGCTGTCCAAGGTGCCCATCGCGCTCGCGGCGGGCGAAGTGGAACAGGAGGAGTCGCTCCAGGCCGGCATCGAGTTCGAGGGCATCATCGCCAACTTCAGCGGCAACCCCCGCCTCGGCAAGTCGATCGTCGACGTGCTCGACGAGCTGGAACGGGTTCTGCGCATGGCCGCGTTGATCGATCCCGGCATCGCGAGCCCGCCCGGAGAGCTGGGAGCCGTCTACGAGGGGCTGCGCGCGCGCGACGCGGACGCCGCCCGGGACGCGATGCGCGCGCGGTGCGAGCGCGTTCGCCGCGACCTGCTGCAGGTTCTGGCGAAGAGCACGTCGGTGAGCAGGGCGCACATCGAGCTGCCCGCGTCGCGCCCGCCGGCCTAGCCGGGGCCGGGCGGGGGCCGGGCCTCCGGGGTGCGGCGCGAGGCCGGTCGGAGGCCGGGCCGTCCGGTCAGACCGCCGTCGGGAAGGAGAGGTCGCCGGGGTGGTGGGGGCCGTCCTCCCGCTCCTGCGGCCACCGGCTGGTGACGGCCTTCGCGCGCGTGTAGAACGCGACGCCCTCCGGACCGTGCATGTGGTGGGCGCCGAACAGTGACTGCTTCCAGCCGCCGAACGAGTGGAACGCCATGGGCACCGGGATCGGCACGTTGACACCGATCATCCCGACCTGCACGGAGCGCTGGAAGAGGCGCGCCGCATGGCCGCCCCTGGTGAAGATCGCCGTGCCGTTGGCCAGGTTGTTGCCGTTGATCAGGTCGATCGCCTCCTCCAGCGAGCCGACCCGCACGACGACCAGCACCGGGCCGAAGATCTCGTCGCGGTAGACGTCCATCTCGGGCGTGACGTGGTCGAACAGCGTCGGCCCGACGAAGAAGCCGTCGCCCTCGATGTCGAGCGTGCGCCCGTCGAGGACGAGGTCGGCGCCCGCGTCGACGCCGGAGTCTATGGAGCCCCTGATCCGGGCGAGCGCCTCCGCCGACACGACCGGCCCCATCTCGGACCCGGCCTCCAGCCCCGGTCCGACCTTGATCGCCTGCGCCTTCTCGCGCATCAGCTTGACGAGCGGCTCGGCCACGTCGCCGACCGCGACGGCGACCGAGATCGCCATGCAGCGCTGGCCCGCCGAGCCGTACCCGGCCGCGACCAGATGATCGGCGGCGTGGTCGAGGTCGGCGTCGGGCAGCACGACGGCGTGGTTCTTGGCGCCGCCGAGCGCCTGGACGCGCTTGCCTCCCGCGCTCGCGCGCTCGTGCACGTACCGCGCGACCGGCGTCGAGCCGACGAACGACACGGCGGCGATGTCCGGGTGGTCGAGGATCGCGTCGACCGCGACCTTGTCGCCGTGGACGACGTTGAAGACTCCGTCGGGCAGACCGGCTTCGGCGTAGAGATCGGCGATGAGGTTGGCCGTCGACGGGTCGCGTTCGGAGGGCTTGAGCACGAACGTGTTGCCGGTCGCGATCGCGATCGGATGCATCCACAGCGGGACCATGGCGGGAAAGTTGAACGGCGTGATCCCGGCGCAGACGCCGAGCGGCTGCCGGAACGAGAAGAGGTCGACGTCGGTCGAGACCTGGTCGGAGTACTCGCCCTTGAGCAGGTGCGGGATCCCGCAGGCGAAGTCGATCACCTCCAGGCCGCGGACGAGCTCGCCTCTGGCGTCGTCGAGAACCTTGCCGTGCTCGGCGGAGACCAGCCGCGCGAGGTCGTCGAGGTGCTTGCCGACCAGCTCGCGGAAGGCGAACATCAAGCGCGACCGCCGCATGACCGAGGTGTCGGCCCAGCCCGGCAGGGCGGCCCGCGCCGCCCGCACCGCGGCGTCGACGTCGGCGGGTTCGGCCAGCAGCACGTCGGCCTGATGCGCGCCGGTCGCGGGGTTCCATACCGGGGCGGTGCGGCTCGACCGGCCGGCGGTCTCGCGGCCGTCGATCCGGTGCCGGATCATCCTGACTGTCCCTGTGCTCACAGAAAGCTCACCTTCTCGTGGGGTGCTGGTTGCGGGTGTTCGGCGGCGCCGCGTCAGACGATCAGGTCGCCGCCGTTGATGTCGATGGCCGCCCCGGTGATGTACGCCGCGCGGTCCGAGGCGAGGAAGGCGACGAGCTCGGCGACCTCCCATGGCTGCCCGACGCGGGGCACCGGGAACGACCGGGTGGCGCGTTCGAGTGCGTCTCCGGGCAGCAGCGCGCGGGCCATCGGGGTGTCGATGAGTCCCGGGCAGACGGCGTTCACCGTGATCCCGTCGGGTCCGTAGTCCTTCGCCAGGTGCCGGGTGAGCCCGAGGACGCCGTGCTTCGCCGTCGTGTAGTGGGCACCGCCGGCGGTGCTGATGGTCTTGCCGGCGGTGGAGGAGAAGTTGACGATGCGGCCCCAGCTGCGGGCGCGCATCGCGGGAAGCGCCTGCTGGCAGCACAGGACCGTCCCGAGCACGTTGACCGCCAGCACCTGGTTCCACTCGGCCCGGGTGATGTCCTCGAACGGGGTCGGCGGTGCGACGCCCGCGGCGTTGACCAGGATGTCGACCCGCGACCGTGCCGCCAGCAGCGCGGCGAACGCACGCTGGACCTGGTCGCCGTCCGTGACGTCCACCGCGAGCGACCGGACGCGGTCGGCCGGCACGGCCAGCGTCGCCGCCAGCTCTCCGGGGCCGGGTGCGGCCAGGTCGAACACCGCGACGGTCGCGCCGCGGCGGGCCAGCGCGTGTGCCGCGGCCAGGCCCATGCCGCGGGCCCCGCCGGTCACGATCGCGACCCGGCCCTCCAGCTCGCGGCCGTCGGCGCTGGTCGGCGCCCGCAGCCCCTCGGCGGTGCTCACGAGCCGGCCAGGACGGCACGCGCGCGCCCGAAGGCGGCTGCCGCCCGTTCGAGCTGGCCGGCGGTGTGCGCGGCCGAGACCTGCACCCTGATCCGCTCCTCACCGGCCGGGACGACAGGGTGGGAGAGCGCGAAGGCGAGGACGCCCTCGCGGCGCAGTGCCGCCGCCACGTCGAGGGCCTGCGCGCCGCCGCGCAGCATCACGGGGATGATCGGATGCTCCCCGGGCGGCACCTCGTAGCCGAGGTCGTGCAACGCCCGGCGGAACCAGGCGGTGTTGGCGGCCAGGCGTTCCCGCAGATCGGGACGCCGTCGTGCGATGCGGATCGCCGCCAGCGCCGCCCCGGCCAGGGCGGGGGCCATGGCGTTGGTGAAGATGTAGGGCCGCGAGACCTGGCGCAGCGTCTCGACCACCGTGCGGTCGCCCGCGACGAAGCCTCCGGCTGCGCCGCCCAGTGCCTTGCCGAGCGTCCCCGTCAGCACGTCGACGCGCCCCTTCAGCCCGAAGTGCTCGGCGGTGCCCCCGCCGGTCGGGCCCAGCACGCCCGTGGCGTGCGAGTCGTCGACCACCAGCACCGCGTCGTGGCGTTCGGCCAGCTCGCAGAGCCGGGGCAGCGCGGCGACGTCGCCGTCCATGCTGAAGACGCCGTCGGTGACGATGAGGCGGTGGCGGGCGCCGGCGCACTCGGCGAGCCGGCGTTCGAGCTCGTCGAGGTCGGCGTGGGCGAAGACGCGCCGCCGGGCGCGCGTGAGGCGGATGCCGTCGATCAGGCTGGCGTGGTTGAGCGCGTCGCTGAGGACGACGTCCTGCGGGCCGAGCAGGGCGTCGAAGAGGCCGAGGTTCGCATCGAAGCACGAGGTGTAGAGCACGGCGTCCTCGGCGCCGACCAGCTCGGCGATGCCTGCCTCCAGCTCGCCGTGGACGGCCCGGGTGCCGCAGAGCACCCGGCCCGCCGCCACTCCGAGCCCCGTCTCGCGCAGCGCCCGCCGGGCCGCGTCGAGGACCTCCGGGTCGCCGGCGAGCCCGAGGTAGTCGTTGGAGGCGAAGTTCACCAGCCACTCGCCGGCCACGCCGAGCGTCGGCCCCTGGGCGCCCGAGACCACGAGGTCGCGGCGCAGCCCGGTGGTCGCCCGGCGTTCGTCGAGCTCGGCCCGGAGCCGGTTCAGCAGCGCGGCGTTCACGCTCTGCCTCCCTGCCGGTCGGCGGCGGTCATGACAGGCCCCCGTCCAGCTGCTCCATCCGGCGTCCCGCGGTGAGCAGGACGGCCAGCCCGGCGACCATGATGATCGCGATGGCCAGCAGCGCGTACGTGAAGCTGCCGGTCGCGGACGCGATCGTCCCGGTGAAGTAGGGGCCGACGAATCCGCTGACGTTGCTGACGGAGTTGATCAGCGCGATGCCGGAGGCGGCGGCCGCCTCGGTCAGGCCGATCGCCGGTATCCGCCAGAACTGCGGCATCGCGGTGATGATCCCGGCCACGCTCAGGCAGACGGCCAGCACGAACAGCGTGCCGCTGCTGGTGAGGGTCGCCAGGAGCAGCCCGGCCGCGCCGAGGGCCATCGGTACGGCCGTGGCCGTGACCGCCGTCCAGCGCGCGGCGAGGCGAGCCCAGGTCAGGAGGGCGACCGCGGCCACCGCGTAGGGGATCGCGGACAGCAGCACGCTGCTGACGTCGGCGGAGTCGCCGACGCTCTGCGTGATGGACCTGATCATCGTGGGCAGGAAGAACTGCAGCGGGTAGAGCCCGAACGCGATCGCGAACCAGGTCACGGCCATCGCCCACACCCGGCCGCTGGTCAGCGCCTGGCGCAGCCCGGTGAGTGCCCCGCGGGCGCGCTGTTCGGCGGCTTCGGCGGCGAGGACGTTCTCGATGGCGGCCTTCTCCTCGTCGTCGAGCCAGCGGGCGTCGGCCGGGCGGTTCGGCAGGAAGACGAAGATCAGGACGCTGACGACGACCGTCAGGATGCCCTCGACGAGGAACAGCGCCCGCCAGCCCGCGATGCCGAACAGGCTCTGGCCCCACTCCAGCAGCGCGGCGGCCAGCGGAGAGCCGATGATCGAGGACAGCGGGATCATCACGATGAAGGTGGACAGCGCCCAGGAACGCTGGCGGCGCGGGAACCAGAACGTCAGGTAGAGCAGGATCCCGGCGGCCAGACCGGCTTCGGCGAACCCGAGCAGGAGCCGCGCGACGAACAGCGTGGCCGGGGAGTTCACGGCCGCGGTGGCCGCCGTGACCAGTCCCCATGTGATCATGATGCGGGCGATCCACCTCCGCGCGCCGAACCGGCTCAGCATCATGTTGCTCGGCACTTCGAACAGGACGTAGCCGACGAAGAACAGTCCGGCGGCCAGGCCGATCTGGCCGCTGCCGAGGCCCAGGTCACGGGACATGGGCGCGGCGATGTAACCGACGTTGGCACGGTCGATGTAACTCGCCACGTAGGCGAGGCCGACCAGCGGCATGATCCGGACGCCCACCTTGCGCCAGGTGCGCGGTGAGACGGTGCTCGGTGGGGTCGCGACGGGTGAACTCATGGGGGGTTCCAATCGGTCTGGGGGGTGGGAAGCGGCTTCAGCGCGCCTGGCCTCGCAGCCTGGCGGTGGCGTCTCCGTCGATCACGCCGTCCGCGGTGATCACGACGCCGTAGTCCCGTTCGGCTCCCTCGTGGGTGACCTTGCCGTCGAGGACGTCTTCGAGGACCAGCTCGGGGAGGCGTTCGAAGGGGACGCCGTGCCCGCCGCCGCCGGCGGTCACGTGCCGGTGGCGGGTTCCCGCGGTCATCTCGAAGTGCGGTTTGGACTCCAGCACCCGTTCACCGGGACCGCCGGGGTCGAGCATGTTGAGCGAGGGGGTTCCCGGCGAGCCGCCGGCCAGTCCGTACGGCAGGAACCTGCGCCGGTCGGACCTGATCTGCACCGTGGCCTCGGCCGCCAGAAGCGTCATGTCCCGGAAGGTCGCCAGGCCACCACGCCAGCGGCCAGCTCCGCCGCTGTCGGGGAGGTAGCCGTAACCGTCGATGCGGAGGTGACCGGAGCGTTCCAGCTCCTCGACCGGGGTGTTGGTCAGGTTCGCGCCCAGAGAGCTGATGCCGTCCACGCCGTCGCGGTCGGGACGCGCGCCCCACGCTCCCGCCAGAGGGTCCCACAACACCATGGACTCCCCGTCCGGCCCGACGAGGCCGATCGCGATCCCGTCGGGCCCGCCTTCCCCGGCGGCCGGCACCCGGGCGGGGAACACCGGGGCGAGCGCCCCGAGCACGGCGTCGATGATCCGGAAGCCGACGAGCCCGCGGGCGCCGCGCGCGGCCGGCCGCCGGCCGTTGAGGATGGACGCCTCCGGGATGACGAAACTGAACGGCCGGTAGAAGCCGCTGTTGGCCGGGATGTCGGAGGCGAGGACGCCCTGCAGGGCGGCGTAGGCGGCCGAGCGGGTGAAGGAGGCCGTCGCGTTGAGCGCGGAGTCGACCTGCGGCGAGGAGCCGGTGAAGTCGAGCTCGATCCCCGACCCGTTCAGCGTGACCTTGACGCGGATCGGGATCGGCCCGGATCCCAGGCCGTCGTCGTCGATGTGGTCGAGGAACTCGTAGGCGCCCGGGACGGCCTCGGCGAGCGCGGCGCGCAGCAGGGTCTCGGAGTAGTCGAGCAGCTCGTCGACGAGGGCGGCGAGCCCGTGGACGCCGTGCCGCGCCGCGAGGGCGCGCAGCCCCTCGGCTCCGGTGTGGCAGGCCGCGAGCTGGGATTCGAGGTCGCCGCGCAGCAGCTCGGGCTCGCGGACGTTGCGCAGGATCAGCCGCAGGAACGTCTCGTTCACCGTGCCGGCCTCGACGAGGCACGACGGCGGGATCTGCACCCCTTCGGCGAAGATGCTGGTCGACTGCACGGCCATCGAACCGGCGGCCCACCCGCCGACGTCGGTGTGGTTGACGACCGTGACCGCGAAGCCCAGGAGGTCCTCCCCGGCGAACACCGGGGCGACCGCGAAGATGTCGGGCAGGTGCATGCCGCCCAGGGACGGGTCGTTGAGCAGGTAGACGTCTCCTGGACGGATCCGGTCGCCGAACTCGGCGAGGATCGCCTCCATCGCGTCCGGAATGGACCCCAGGTGCACCGGCAGCGTGTTGGCCTGGGCGATCACCCGGCCGTGCGCGTCGCACAGGGCGGCGGAGAAGTCCATGCTGGACGCCACGAGCTGCGAGTGGGCCGTGCGCAGGATCGTGATCGCCATCTCGTCGGCGATCCCGGTGACGGCGTTGCGGAAGACCTCGAAGGTCACGGCGTCGCGGATCATGAGGCGCTCCAGGTGATGACGATGTTGTTGAGCCGGTCGCGGTGCACCCGGGCGCCGGGCGGGACGAGGGTGGTGGCGTCCATGTCCTCGATGACCATCGGTCCCTCGACCGGTTGCGGGCCGAGATCCGACCGTCCGACGACGGGCGTGGGCACGGTCTCGGCGAACCGGCATTCGCGGACGGCGGGCGCGCCGCCGGGGGAGAGGGGCAGGCTCAGCACGTCCGCGATGGACACCGGGGTGGGGAGCCGGCCGCGTACCCGGAGGTTGACCAGTTCCACCAGCTCGTCCGTACCGGCCCGGCCGTAGGTGCGCCTGTGCTCGGCGTGGAAGCGGGACCGCGTCTCGGCTAGCAGGTCCTCGGTGAGGTCGCCGTCGGGCACCTGGATCCGCAGTTCGAATCGCTGGCCGCGGTAGCGCATGTCCAGGAGCCGGTCCACGACGGCGCCGGCTCCCAGCTGGTCGCGTACGTGGGCGGACAGCCGCGCGAACTCCGCGGCGAGCGCGCCCACGTCGGCGAGGCCGGCCCGGTACGGGGTGAGCTCCTGGCGTTCGGTGTCGGCCACGAGCAGGCCCAGGCTGCTGAACAGTCCCGGATGCACGGGCACGATCACGGTCGAGATCCCCAGCTCGCGGGCCAGCGCGGCGGCATAGAGAGGGCCCGCGCCGCCGAAGGCGACCATGGTGGCCTCCCGCGGGTCACGCCCCCGTTCGCTGGTCACCGCCTTGACCGCGGTCGTCATGCTCGACACCGCCACCTGGTACGCGCCGCGCGCGGCACCCGCCACGTCGTCACCGAGCTGCTCGGCCACCGGTGACAACGCCTTCACGGCCAGCTCCGGGTGAATCGCCACCCGGCCGCCGGCCAGCGCGTCGGGGCTGAGGTAGCCGAGCGTCACGTTGGCGTCGGTCAGGGTCGGCAGCTCGCCGCCCTGGCCGTAGCAGGCAGGACCGGGACGCGAGCCGGCGCTGACGGGCCCCACGTGCAGGGCGCCCGCCGCGTCGACGGAGATGATGCTGCCGCCGCCGGAACCGACCTCGGCGATGTCGATCGACGGCGCCCGCACCGGATACCCGGCGCCGGAGCTGAGACCGCGGGCCCCGTTCATGCCGCCGCCGACCTCGTAGTCAGCCGAGACGAACGGTTCACCGTGCTCGATCAGGGACGCCTTCGCCGTGGTCCCGCCCATGTCGAACGCGACCACCGTGGACAGGCCGATCAGCTGGGCGAGCTTCTGCACGGCGGTCACACCGGCCGCCGGACCGGACTCGATGATCTGCACCGGCCGCCGCGCGACGGAGGCCGCGTCGAGCAGCCCGCCGCTGGACTGCATGACCAGCAGGGGCGCGCGCACCTTCGCCGCGCGCAGCCCGGCTTCCAGCCGGGTGAGGTATCCGTGCACGGTGGGGCCGACGTAGGCGTTGACCGTGGCGGTGCTCATGCGTTCGAACTCGTGAGGCTGTGGGGAGACGTCGACCGACGCCGTGACGTACACGCCGGGCAGTTCGGCTCGCAGCAGTGCGGCGACCCGCCGTTCCTCGTCGGGGCGGACGTAGGAGTTGATCAGGCACACGGCCACCGCTTGGATGCCGTCGGCGCGCAGGCGCCCGGCCAGCGTGCGGATCTCGTCCTCGCTCGCCGGTGGGCCGAGGCGGCCGTCGGCCGTGATCCGCTGGTCGAGTTCGTGCCGGTCGCGCCGCCGGGCGAGGGGTTCGGGCTTGGACCATGACAGGTCGTAGAGCACCGGCCGGCGCAGCCGCCCGATCTCCAGCACGTCGCGGAAGCCGCGGGTGGTGACCACCGCGGTGCGGACGCCGTTCATCGACAGGATTGCGTTGGTGGCGACGGTCGTGCCGTGCAGCATCGCGACCACGGCCTCGGGCCGGGCCCCGGCCAGGGAGAGCACGCCGGTGGTCGCCGCCACCACGCCGGCGCCGTAGTCGGGCGGGGTGGACAGAACCTTCATGGGGACGACCTGGCCGTCCGGCCCCAGTGCGATGACGTCGGTGAAGGTGCCGCCGATGTCGGCGCCGACTCGCCAGCCGGCCGGTCGAGGGTCGTGACTGGGGGGCACTGGATCTCCTTCGTTCAACGAGCGACTGGGATCACAGTACGAGCGAGTTAAGATATCAGCAATGCCTGGTTGTCATTTTTATGAAGTCAGATGGTATGACTGGCAGTGGTAACCGCTGGAAGCCGATCACCTGGCGAAAGGGGCCTGTCTCCCTGCGGCCCGGGCGCGGGGACGTGTCCTACGCGAGAGGCCCTCCGACGACCCCGCCCAGTGGCGCCATGGGGTGAAGATCAACTGATGTGCCGCACACCGTAGCCGAGCCCGCTCTCCCTGCCGGCCTACGCCGCAGCCGGTCGCGCCCTGCCGGTCACGCCTCTCGTGGACCTGTCCCACTCCCCACCACGCGATGCGCCGGCATGCCACCACCGGCATCGACCGTCAGATCACCGACCTCCCGGCAGGACCGAGGGTCAACGGGAGCCGGCCGAAGCGGTCAGCACAGGCACATCGCCAGAGCCCACATGTTCGGCCCGCTCTCGGAGGCCGATCGCCTCGCACAGCATGGGGTGGGCCCCGCGAGGGGGAGCACGTCGTCCGCCATGGCCCAATCCGGTCAAGGCCCTGGAGTCGCATGTCGGTCACTGCAGGGCAGGTCCGACGCGATCACACTGTCGGCCTTCGTACGCGGCCGATGAGGCGTCCCAAGTACCGCTGACGGAGATCGAAAGACGTAAGGTCTTCCTTCCATTAAGACAAGGACACTTGACTTTATGGAAGGTGAACTTTACCTTCGCTGCATGGACAACCAGCAGGACAACATGACGCGCGCCGCCCGCCGCGCTGTCCTCATCGACGGCTTGCCCGTGGCCATCCTCGGCCCGGTGGCTTTGGCCTTGGGCAGTGATCCTGACCAGAGTGCCGTTCGCACGGCCTGGTGGATCGCGGCCACCGCTGTGTTCGCGCTCGCCGTGGTCTGGGTCCTGCTGCGGGCGTTCCGGCGTGCGGACGAGTACCTGCGCAAAATCCAGCTGGAGAGCATGGCCATCGCCTTGGCGGCAGTCCTCGTGGCCCTGCAAGTGGCCGTCGTCCTCGACGCAGCGGACGTTGTCCAGCTCCACCAGCTCACGCAGCTGATCATTTTCGGTGGGGTGGTGATCTGGCTGATGATCGCCGATCTGCGCACCCGCCTGCACCGATGAAGGCGCCGCACCCATGAAGAACCGACTACGTGAACTGCGCGCGTCCCGCCGGTGGAGCCAGGCCGACCTGGCCGACCGGTGCCAGGTCTCCCGACAGGCCATCAACGCCATCGAGACCGGACGGCACGACCCCAGTTTGCCCCTGGCGTTCACCATCGCCGACGCCTTCGCACTGACCATCGAGGAGATCTTCCTGCCCGAGCGGCCGGCCACGACGAATGATCCAGCCCGCCCCTGAGCGCTTCACTCCTCCGGGCAAGGAGGAAAGAAGACGAGCGAGGGCCATGGGTGTCGGAAGGCCGACCATGCGCTCCGTGATCGCCCGGTCGCGGAAGCTGTTTCCTGGTCGTTCGCGTGCGGCTACTTCTCGCCGGCATGATCACGATGAGATGCCTGGCTGGGCACGCCGCGAGCGTGCTACGACGTCACAACGCGTCGTACACCCGGCCTACCGCGACCGGCTCATCGTGGGCTTAGACGTCCACCTCCGGTCGGCGTCATGGTGCGTGCGCGGGAGGGACGGCCAGGTCATGGCGACCGCAGCGGACAAGGGCACCCTCCGGATGTGGGATGCCGCGACCCACGAGCCGCTGGGCCCGCCGCTCCCCGGCCACACCGACATGGTGAACGGCGCGGCGTTCAGCCCGGACGGGCGTATCCTCGCCACCGCCGCCAACGACACGACCGTGCGACTGTGGGACATGGCGACCCGAAGGCCGCTCGGCGAGCCGTTGACCGGCCACGCCAGTGCAGTGCGCGACGTCGCGTTCAGCCCGGACGGTGCCACGCTCGCAAGCGTCGGCGACGACAGGACCGTACGCCTCTGGGATGCCAAGCACCAGACGATGCGGTGCGTGGGTTCCTTGCGCAGGCGGCCCAGGTGCTCAGCGCGCTGCTCGGAAGCGCGCTGAGCAGTGCGGGTGCGCCCCTGTATCGAGCGTCTTCGAATGATTGATGGAGCAGGAGCGTCCGTGCCGGACGCCTCTACGCGGTCAGCGCCATTCGGGCCTGAGCGCCGCTGAGAGTCGCCGTGTACAGCCGCGACTCAAGAGCCTCATCGTCCGACCGTGGCGCCTGACGACCTACCTGTCAGACGTCGGCTGCCGTCGCGCAGGGCGAAGCTGGCGCCCACGCCGACCGGCCCCAGCAGGCGGCGCGCCGTCCGCCGCCCCTGGCGCGGGGGAGTGACCGTGCGCCGGGGTTCCACCGCGGGTTGAGGCTTTCCCGCCCACCTTGCGGCAATCCCGGGCGGAAGTCTCCGCCGCTGGTTCAACGACAGCCTTGACGTATGGGCGCTGCGGACCACGACGGTTCCCGCCCGGGCGGCCGTCATCGGCCCCGCGCGGACCACACAACCGAGGTGAGGAGTGATTGCCCTGCCGGATCCGGTGACATTCCCGACGCCCCGCGCGGCGGCCCGCCCGTTCGCCACGTCGCCGAACGGGCCTCGTGGCGGCAGGCCACCACCGGATGACCCGGCACTCGACCGCTCCATGTCAACGGCGGCACGGACAGCGGCTCGCACCCGCTCCGGTCGACCGGCGCGGCCTCAGGACGGCCGATGATGTGGTCGGCGGCGGCACGCCGCGATCGCCGCATCGGCCGGGCTTCTCGTCACACCGGGACGTCTCGAAAGCTCGAGATCATGTCGTGAGAGGTGAAATTGGGAATCGTCACCCTGCACAGCACGGACCTGCCGCCCGACCAGCGATTCGACTGGTGGTGCGACCTGATCAG